>DAIRSD010000364.1:0-5120 GCA_036804625.1 Aureliella sp.
GAATAAATTTTGCTGGATGGCGCGATGGGAAGCACCGGCAAGTTTCAATCCTCAATCGAGTCGGAAAAGAAATCGTAACATGCACTCTCATCCACAGTGGAGTTACTACCAACTTAGCGCCTTGAAGAAGTTCGCGGGAGCCTATTGAAGTGTATTGGCTAGCGGAAATCTGCGTGCGACGTCCCGTGTTTGCTTTGATGCTGGTTGCGGCCATGGTCGTTGCGGGCATCGTTGCATTTCCAACTTTGGGCATCGACCGATTCCCCAAAACAGACTTGCCAACGGTTTATGTTCGTACACCCTATCCCGGTGCCGCCTCGGAAGAGGTCGAGTCGGAGATTACACAAGTTGTGGAGGATGCCGTAGCCACAGTGGCAGGCATCGAAGAACTGCGATCGATCTCGACTGACGGAACGTCTTTTGTCATCTTGACTTTTGGTCTCCAGCGCGACATCGATGCTTCGCTTCAAGATGTCCGGGATGCGGTTGCGTCAATAGCCAATCGCCTGCCGGTAACCGCTGAATCGCCAGTTGTTTCCAAGCAAGATACCGATTCTTCGCCAATCATGTCGCTAGCCGTATCGGGCCCAAGAACAGCTACCGAGCTGTATTTTCTAGCGGATCGCTATGTAAAGGCCGTCATTGAATCGGCACCTGGTGTCGGCTCGGTCACGATCTCTGGTTCGGCTGACCGAGCGATTCAAATCAACGTTGATGCCAAGCGATTGGCCGCCTACCAAATGTCGATTTTGCAGGTGCGCGATGCGATCGAAAGGCAGAATGCTGAAGTTCCTGGCGGCAGAATGCAGGAGGGTCGGCGGGAACGAGCCTTACGGACACGCGGCCGAATCGATGACTCAAAGTTTTTCCCTAATCTGGTAGTCGATACGATCAATGGTACGCCCGTGCGACTATCCGATTTGGGTGAGGTTGTCGACACAACCAAAGAGGTGCGTACGTTGGGACGACTGAACGGGCAGCCCGCTGTTATTCTGCAGGTTCAACGTCAGTCAGGCGAAAATACAGTTCGCGTGATCGAAGCCATTCAAGAGCGGTTGCCCCGATGCGAGAAACTGCTGCCCGATGACGTGAGCGTGACCGTGATACAAGATCAATCACGCTATATTCTGGCTGCCTTGAAGGAAATCGAGGGACATTTGATTTCGGGTAGCATCCTGGCCTGCCTCACGGTTTTGGTATTCATGCGCAGTTGGCGATCGACGCTGATAGCATCCGTGGCGATTCCTGCATCGATTGTAGCCACCTTTGCCTTCATGAAGGCCTTTGGTTTCACCTTAAATAACGTCACCATGTTGGCGCTAGTCTTGATGGTGGGTGTGGTGATCGATGATGCCATCGTCGTACTTGAAAACATCTTTCATTGCATCGAAGAAAAAGGGATGAGTCCATTTCAAGCTTCCATCGATGGTACTCGCGAGATTGGACTTGCCGTGTTGGCTACGACCGCATCGCTGGTGATTGTCTTCCTGCCAGTTTCCTTCTTATCCAGCGTGACAGGCAGAATGTTGTTCGAGTTCGGAATAACGGCTACCGTGGCCATTTTGATTTCGATGATTATCGGTTTCACTCTGACACCGATGATGTGCAGTCGACTGCTAAGGCCTATGCAAACGCCCAACGGATCGCAAGCCCCCAATTCTCGCGGCGGTTTTTATCGCTGGATTGAAGCTGCCTACATGGCATCGCTCAAGCTGGCTATGCGATATCGATGGGTGGCCTTGTTGCTGTGCGTGGCTACCGCTCTGGCCAACGTGCCACTCTACAAAATGGTCAGGCAAGATTACATTCCAACCAACGTAGATGAATCCGAATTTGAAGTCGGCATCAATGCCAAGGAAGGTGCTAGCCTGTTCTCCATGGACGAGACCATGAACCTGGTTGAGCAAAAGTTGCAAGAGGTGGAAGGTGTTGAATTCATTTTGACGACAGTTGGGTCTCGCGGATTTGGTGGACTCAATAGCGGCAGCGTCTATGTCCTCCTTCAAGAAGCCGACCAGCGTACTTTCTCTGTTGCCCGACTGGCCAAAGCTTTGCGGGAAGGAAATCCTAAAGCAGCCTTGGATTGTAATTTTACTCAGCAACAAAAGATGAGCCAGATCCGAAACATATTAAGCTCCATTCCTGACGTGCGTCCGGCGGTCCGTAACCTTTCGTCGCTTCGCCAGGGAGCTAACGTGGATATCGATTTTTCAATCCTGGGGTCCGATATTAGAAAACTGGACGCATTCAGCAAAGTACTGCGCGAAGAAGCTGCCACCATTCCAGGTATTGTCGATGTGGATACCACGCTAAGAACCGATAAACCTGAGCTATTGGCGGAAATTGATCGAGAACGAGCTGCTGCCATGGGTGTCCAGGTGCGTGAAATTGCAGACACTCTAAGAGTCGCAGTTGGGGGAGACGACCGAGTCTCCCGCTACCGAGACATCACCGTGGATGATGCCTACGATGTGGAACTGAGGCTTGTTGGTATCGATCGGCAGGATGTGGAGTCTATTTCGCAGTTGTATGTCCGAGCTACGCCGACTATCACGGACATCTTGGATCGAAGTGGATCGAGTGGACCTAGCAGAAATGTGTTGACCCGAATCGACAACGTCGTCGATTTCCGGTTCCAGGACTCAGCCGCTCGCATCGATCGAGTTGATCGCCAGCGAATGTTTGCGCTGAGAGCCAATATCACTCCCGAATATGCTCTGACAGACCGCATCGCGGCTCTTCAGGCCAAAGCGGTTGAAATAGGATTGCCGGACGGATTTGAGACGCGAATCATGGGTCGTGGACGCGAAATGGAAAGAACCTTGACCGAGTTTCGTTGGACCTTCGTATTATCTTTTGTCTTTATGTACATCGTGTTGGCGGCGCAATTTGAACACCTGGTCCATCCACTAACCATCTTGCTAACCCTTCCGCTAGCGGTGCCATTTGGCTTGATCAGCCTGCTGATAGGCGGTGAAACTTTGAATGTCTATTCAGCTCTGGGCATTCTCGTCCTGTTTGGCGTTGTCAAGAAGGCTGGCATATTGCAAGTAGATCATACTAACGCGCTTCGATCACAAGGGCTCTCGCGAAATGATGCCATTCTGCAAGCCAACCGCGACCGTTTGCGCCCCATCCTGATGACTACGATCTCGTTTGTCGCTGGTCTGTTGCCTCTACTGATTGCCAGTGGTCCTGGAGCCGAGGAGCGTCGTTCCATTGCCGTTTTGGCTGCCGGAGGTCAGACTCTGTCCCTTTTGCTGACGCTGCTTGCAGTCCCGGTCATCTATTCCTACCTGGATGATTTGGGTAACCTATTTCGTGTACGAGAAGATCCTAAGGCAAATTAAATCATTTCCACCGGACTCGATAGTTGAGTTGATCCAATGAAGAGTTTGAAACAGACCTGTTGCCTGTTAGCACTCTGTCTGCCGTGGAGTAATTTGGCTTTGGAGATAGTAGCTGCCGAGGCCGCGCCGCGCAAGCCTCCCAACTTTGTCGTCCTGTTTGCTGACGATTTGGGATATGCAGATCTGAACTGTTTTGGTGGACGGCAGATGTCGACACCTAATTTGGACCAGATGGCTGATCAGGGGATCAGGCTGACCAGCTTCTATGCTTCGCAGGCGGTTTGTAGCGCTTCGCGATGTTCTTTGATGACAGGCTGCTACAACGTTCGTGTCGGAATTCAGGGTGCTTTGGGGCCTGGAGCTAAAGTCTGTCTAAATCCTGATGAACTGACGATCGCCGAACTTTTGAAACCTGCTGGGTATGCAACTGCCATCTTTGGCAAGTGGCATCTAGGGGATCGTGGCATTGGTCTGCCGCTAAACCATGGGTTCGATCACTACCATGGCCTGCCCTACTCGAATGACATGTGGCCGTTTCACCCGTCTTTTAGTAAATTTCCCAAGCTGCCTCTGATCCAAGACAACGAAGTGGTCAACGACAATGTTACGGCCGAGGACCAAACTCAGTTAACCAGGTGGGCGACCCAGCATGCGCTCGAATTTATCAAGAACAACAAACAAAAACCGTTCTTTTTGTACATGCCATACCACATGCCACATGTACCGTTGTTTGTTTCTGATCAATTCAAAGACAAGACCGGACAAGGCTTGTTTGTAGATGTGATTGCCGAGATTGATTGGAGCGTCGGTCAGGTACTCGCCACGCTAGCGCAGGAAGGCTTGGAAGATAATACACTGGTTTGGTTTACATCGGATAATGGCCCGTGGCTCTCCTATGGAAATCATGCTGGATCAGCCCATCCACTTCGAGAGGGGAAGGGCACGACTTGGGAAGGTGGCGTTCGCGAGCCACCCATCGTGCGCTGGCCAGGAATGCTTCCCGCTTCCACCGTCTGTGATGAAATTGCGGCCACGATCGATGTGCTGCCCACACTGCTCCAGCTTGCAGGCGCACAGTTGCCTTCCAACAAAATTGATGGCAAATCGATTTGGCCACTACTGTCTGGAGTGGAAGGAGCCAAGAGCCCGCACGAAGCTTATTACTACTACTGGACTCACGAACTGCAGGCCGTCCGAAGCGGTCCATGGAAGCTGCATTTCCCGCACAGCTATCGAACGCTGAAAGGGGAACCTGGAATGGACGGCCTACCGGGAGCTTACCACGAAAAAAAGTGTGGATTGGAGTTGTATGACTTGTCTAGCGATCAAGGCGAGCAGCACAATGTGGCGTCGGCACATCCCGACATAGTGAAGCGACTTGAGGAACTGGCTGATTCCATGCGAGCCCAGTTAGGTGATAGCTTGACAGGCCAGCAAGGAAGCGAAGTTCGACCTGCAGGGGAAATCCCCTAAACTGTCCATTAGTCTAGGTTGTTCCCCGTTTCTTCGACGCAAGCATAGGTTGCTTTACCCAAAATGCAAATCAAGAAATATCGCGTGGGAGTGATTGGTGCGACTGGCCAGGGCGACTATGGCCATTCAGTCGACACCGCTTTCCTGAAAGTGGATCGCACTCAGATTATTGCGGTTGCCGATGCGGATGAAGCGGGACGTCAGAAAGCTGTCGAGCGACTAGGCGCGAGTCGCTCCTACGCTGACTACCGCGAAATGCTGCTCGGCGGGGACCTGGATATCGTAGCCATCTGCCCG
>DAIRSD010000365.1:0-5105 GCA_036804625.1 Aureliella sp.
ACGCATTTCTGTGTTTTGGCTTTTTTCAATAATTTCTCTATATAGACCACGTCTAAGAAGATCTTTAAACCGTTCGCCCATCCTATTCATTTCGGCTCGCCAAGTTTCATGGCTGATCAGTCGTAATTCTTCTAGCTTTTGTGGTGGAACATTTAATCGGCTTGCTACATCCACGTGGCAGACAGCCCGATTTCCACGCGCCTGAATGAACATCCCAAGGAACCGATCGTATTTAGATGCCTTTTCAAGGTAACGATTGAAAGCCAGGTCATGCTGCTTGATCAATTCACTAAGTTTGTTGATCAACTGCTCTTCCGTTAGAGGGTTTTCGGATTGAGCCCGCTGGACCACCTTGATACTCTCGAAAAGTTGAAACGTGGAATTTCTTAGATGCTGATACTCCTCAGAATCTACCCCTACCTCCTCACGAATCGATGCATGGCTTAGCAATGCCAGAAACTCCAGTCGGCTACTGGAACATCTCTTGTGCACTTCAGGCATGACCGACCACACCGAAGCGGCGGTGGGCAGTCGCTGGACTTGTGGCGTAGCCTTTTCGCTAGACTGAGCAAGCAATGCCTGCGGGTGAAGCCACGCGCACACAAGTGCTAACTTCGCCGTGAGCGATAGCAGCCTGCTTTCGTAGGTGAGAGTCTTTGGAGCGTTCACGAATAATATACTCTAGTGAAATAGATCGTTGTTTCTTTATGGAACCGATGTAAACGTACAGGCCAAGTGGTGGGCCAGCGGTTTTCTAGGGAAATGGGCTCGACCCAAAACAACAAATTATCAAGCTGACCGTCGATTGGCATCAGCCCCGCTTGTCCCTATCCTACAACTTGTGTGAGGGTTTAGGCATTTGTGACTGTTACTATATCTTAGTCTCGCTCTGCACCGCGTCGTTGACGCTGCGGTCGCTCTCCATCACGATTGCCGCCGGGACCACCTGGGCCTCCGCGACCACCCAAACCACCACCACCTCCCATTGCGCTGCCCATCAGCCCCATGATGCCTGCATCGGCCAGCGCGGTCTTTTCTCCCTTGAGCTGCTCGAAGGCTGTCTGCTGTGAGGCGCTTAGCTTAGACTCTACGTTCTTACTGAATTCATCCAGCGACTCCTGAATCTTGCCGAAGTCTGGGAAGCTTCCGTTTTCACGAGCACTGGTGAACATCTCGCGCATTTTGGTACCAAATGCTTCAGCTTCTTTGGCTAGGTCCGCCCGAGTGGATTCGGGAAGCGATAATTCTTTAGCAATCAGCGAGTTCATCACGGAAGGAGGGCCGACGATTTGAGCTAACAGGCCCATCAGCCGCTTCTGCTGATCGGGGGTCAACACTTCGTCCATCAGCTCTTGGGCTGAACCATTCACTTCCTCCATGATTTTCTTTTGATCTTCCTCGCTGGCGTCACGCAGGCCTCGCATTTTGCTAAAGGTATCGCCCTGAGCATCCTGGATTGCTTGGAACACATCGTCCGATAGATCGATCTCTTTGCGGACATCTTCGTTTCTTAGCAACCCCATCAATTGTAGAGCGCCACCGCCCATCATGCTTCCGAACATCCCACCCATCATGCCTCCCGGACCAGGCCCTGGCGGACGGTCCGAACGTTGCCCCTCACCGCTAGGCCGGTCACCGCGCCGATTGCGCTCGGGTTGATCTTGTGCTATCAATGGCATAGTCGAAAAAACGACGGTCAGCAGCAGTATGAAATGGCGAGTTAGTTTCATGAGTATTTCTACTTTCAGTATTTTGAAGCGCTGGAGATCAAGTGGTCCATTGTCAAACCGTCCGGGAGCTAAAATGTTTCGCACCTTACCCCACAAATGCGGTGGTTTTTTAATACTTGTAGAAAAAGGACCGTTCAACACCATTCAGTCATAACTCATTTAGGGGGCTGTGACGAGGGGGCCAGGCTGGCGATGGCCCAACCCGAGTCAGTTCTTGTCAGCAGACCGTAGACGTTTCCGCTAGCTGAATCGATCACCGGCAACCCTATCCAATGCTCGGACAGCGGCACGCCAGGGGCGATCCGTAGTCCAATACCGGGTAGCGGTTCAAGACGAGTAGCATCTAGGGCTACCGGTTCCGCCTGTTCTGGGCTAATCACCAGGAGAATCGAGTTTCTTTGTAATGCCGAGCTGACATTTTGTTCGGGCCAGACTCTATCGGACAACAAATCAGTGGGCAGAGAAACAAGCCCCAGCCAATACAGCATGGACTCCTTGGATGGGTCCAAAGGAATGCAAGTAACAGCAACTTCGAGGACAACTTGGTTGCCCTTACTAATCAGTAACTCTATGAAACTGCCCGGCAAGGCTAACGTTCGATTGCTCAGTGCCAAGCCCCAGCAGTTTTCTGTTTGCCGTCGCTGAATCCCAAGCAAGCTGCGTTTCCAACTGGCCACCAAGGGGATGGGGCTTGGATATTCCATGTTGGTCAAAGAATTGGATCGACCAAGGGCGATTCGCGGCTGCCACTCCAACCATTCACTTTGTGGTAGCGGCTGCAGCGTGAAACGATGGCCTGTCACCACCTGTTTCCCCGGATCGGGCGGAGTAGCAAAGGCAACACCACCACGGAGCCAAGCCGAAAACGAGTCGATCGAAAGTTGGATACCCGTTAGCCCCGCTTTGAAATCCAAGCCACCTACCATCCACCACTTGGAGTTATCACGCACCAGATCGACAAATTGAGCGTCGATGACGATGGTGATCTTGACGGTTGCACCATCCTTCGCCAAGTCGACATTGGTGATTCGCCCTACTTCAAGGCCACGGTACATGACAGGTGCTCCACGTACTACCCCCATACGCTCGTTGGCATCCAGTTCGATCTCCAGCGAACCGGCGCGGCGGGCCAACGGAGGTGGTTCACCGAGTCCAACAAAGCGATCGCTGGGCGGTGCCGTTTGGGAACCTGGTTCCAGTGCAATGTAATTACCCGACAGCAGCGTATCCATGCCACGAATTTCCGTTAGATCCAGCCTAGGGCGTTCGATCCAGAACTGAGTGTCTTGCCTTGCCAATTGTCGCGCCGAGCCCACCAGACGAACTGCGACCTCAATGGCCTGCTGGTCGTCGGTCAGGTCGATTAAAACCACTTCGCCTACTTTGATACCTCGATAGCGAACCGAGTGCCCCACCTCAAGTCCATCACCGGTGGCGAAGCGAATTTTCACTTCGCTGCTGTCGCCTTCGGTCATGGCCAGCGGTGTTTCGATGCCGGTGAACTGCTGCTTGCGAACGGTGCTTTGCCCTGGTGCGACACCAACATATTTTGCTCCCAAGACCGTATCCAATCCAGAAATTTGACCCAGTCTGACTCTGGCTCTCTGTATCCAAAACTGACTATCTTCTGCGGCAATCGCTTGGTTATCAGCCTGCAAATCGATCGTGACATCCACGTGATTCAGGTCGGGAGCCAACGCTACACCGGTGACTGCGCCAATGTCGATTCCCCTATAGCGCAGTGTGTCGCCAGGTGTTAGCCCATGACCATCCTGGAAACGGACACGAATCGTCCAGCCCGTTTGGCCGAAGCTTGAATAAACCAAACCACCTGCCACCAAACCACACAGCCCCGTCAGCCACCACAGTCTTGTTTTCATTCTGCGGTAGAGCACCTGGTCGGTCGATCGTACAGCGGCCGTCGGTGGCACAGGCTGAGATGGCTCCACGCTGGAATCGGAATCTGTATTTTCGGACGTCGAGCGGTTCAAAGAACGCCTGCACTTTCTTCCCATATCGAATGTGGATCGAACATGATCGAGGCTATCATGCTCATCACCACGCACATCACAAATGCTATCACGGCCGTCCCCAGTTGAAATGAAACCAAATCGCCCAGCTTGACCAGTGCTACCAATAGAGCAAGCAGTAGCACATCCATCATACTCCATCTGCCCGCCCACTCGACCAATCGATAGGTCCAGGCGCGATGGCGGCGTTTTGCGATTCCCAGATAACTCAGTTCCAGTAGCGCCAGCAATTTAATCAGCGGCAAGCAGATCGAAAATACCAGGACAACAACGCCTACAAACAAGCTGCCATGCCAGATCAAATCCAAAGTGCCTCCCAGCAGGCTCGTCTGATGGTGGTGTCCCATCCGCTCGATCTCCAAAATCGGCAGCAGGATGGCCGGAAAGTACAATATCAGTCCTGCCAACGCGGCTGCAAAACATCTGGCCGCGCTTCGGATTCCCGATCGATTGCCCGAATCGATCACACTACCACAACGCACACAAAGTGCCTGTTGATTTATCTCCAGCCGGGGAACATGATGCACCAGCCCGCAGCAGTGGCACGCACGCAGAGATTTATTAGGACTGGCCAATATCGAAGATGGGGTACTGGGCATTGGAAGTGACTCATGGCTCCTTCGGCGGCTATTGCTCGCCCCAATTATCCACTGTATGGCTTGTTGCTTCCAGCCTGGCAGTGCCAATTATGACCGATTGTGGTAGGATCACTTGCGGGCATTAGGATTGTTGTCACACAGGTTTACTGTCCGCCCCTACTTTCTAAACCATCGAACGCTCAATCGCAGCTATGGAATCAATCCGCGTGGAATCAGGATGCTTGGACGGTGTCGAAAGTTGGGGCTGGAGACGCGACCGATTGCGAAACTGGCAACTGCAGCAGTTTAACGCTCAACTGGATGCGATCCTACCGCACAACGTTTTTTATGCGAACAAACTTCGGCAGGCCGGCATGTCGACTTCCGATCGACTGAGCAGTCTAGATGACCTGGTCGGCTGGCCGCTAACCGGCAAGCAAGAGCTGATCGATAGCGCTTCCCAGCAGGCTTCGGGCATTAGCCAGCACCACACCTATCCGCCGATCAGTTACAGCCGCATGCATCGCACCAGCGGCACGACCGGCGCACCGCTCTTGATCTTCGATACGACTATGGATTGGCGCTGGTGGTCTGACACTTGGCAGCATGTGCTGCAATCCGCGGGTGTGGGAGGCGATGATCGAGTATTTCTGGCCTTTTCTTTTGGTCCGTTCATCGGGTTTTGGAGCGCACATCAGGCCTGTGTCGAGCGAGGTGCCATGGTGATACCCGCCGGGGGGCTGTCTACTCTTGCGCGGCTTGATTTT
>DAIRSD010000366.1:0-5096 GCA_036804625.1 Aureliella sp.
ACTCGCCGCGTTGCGGCCAAAAAACTGACACCCATGAAATCCGCTACACGCATTCTGAGACTTAATTCAGCCAATATGCCGGCAACTGCCAACGGAGACGGGTTGCAGTTCCAGAATCGAGAACAAGTGGAAGCCCTATTGGTCAAGCTGCCCGATCGCGAGGCGAAGGTCATTCGCATGTATCACCTGGAGCATCGTACCTACCGCGATATCAGCCATGATTTGGGCATACCCGAGGGCACCATTGGGCCGCTACTCTCACAAGCCCGTGATCGAATGCGTGGCATGCAATCTACAAGCGACTAAAGTCGTGAGCCACTGAAATTAAGCTCGGGTGGCTGCGATCGAGTCCTAGCGAACCCGTAGGGGCTATTCCAAAGACTGCTGCTTGAGAACTTGCATCAGCAGTTGGCTGACCTGATCATCCGGAATCTGATCCAGCTTCTCCAGCAGATGGGCAGCCCTTTCGCTGTCGATTGGCTGGATCGGATTCAGCGACGCTGGCTCTGATGCAGTCTTGCTTCCCGCCATCGCAGCTTCTGGTGTCGAGGCAGCAGGTTGGGGAATCGGTTGTACGTCCGTCGGTAGGCTTGCGTCTGACGCAGCAGGTTCATTACTTCCCTGCCCCATCATGCTGCCAATCGATGCGATCAACTCTCCCAAACTGTGACTTCGCATCAGCGCCGAAATGGGCAGATTGATTTCCAACTGACCTTCGATCCAGTTGCGTAGTTCGACGGCCATCAAAGAATCAAGCCCCATCTCAAGCAGCGCGCGATCTTCTCGCACTTGATCTGTCGACATGCCCAGCAGACTGCTGATCTTGCTGCGAAGCATCCCAGAAATCAATGTGTGCCGCTGGCCAGCCGCACACTGGCGCAATCGTGCTGCACTGGCAGTTTGCCCTGATAGTTCGGAGGCAGCTTCGGAATGTCGCAACAGGTGAGCAAATCGTGGGGACACTCGGTTGGTAATACCTAAGCCACGCCACAAGGACCAGTCCATTCGCAGTACGCTTAACTGTACCGCTTGAGTTTGCAGTGCGTATTCGAAGCAGTCTGTGGCTTGTTGCACAGTGAAGCTTAAAACCCCCTGGCGTTCCAATCGCTGACCCAACTGCTCACGTTCAGCAAGGTATCCCACCTCGCCCAGGTGCCCCCAGTTGATCGCCAAGCCGGGCAGACCCAAGCTACGACGATAGTGGGCTAAGCTGTCGAGCAAAGCGTTGGCCGCTGAATAGTTGGCCTGGCCAGCATGGCCAAAAACGCTGGAAAGCGAGGAGAATACCACGAACAAATCCAGGTTTCGATCCAGTGTCTCTTGGTGCAAATTCCAACCACCCAGGACTTTCGGCCACAGGACTCGTTCCAGCGTGTCGCGATCCAGGTCCAGCACCAACTTGTCCTCATGGACCCATCGCGGTGTGAATCACACCGGCCAACGAAGGCAATTGCTGATCGATGATTTGCAGGGTCTTGCGAACCTCCTGAGGCTGCGTAATATCGGTGGGTAGAACTAAGATCGTCGCTCCCTGGGCTCGTAGATCGTCAACGACCTGCTGGGCTTGAGGTCGCAGTTGTTGACTACGACCGCTCAGCACAAGATGCCGTGCACCGCACTGCACCAGCCACTTTGCGCTCTGCAAACCAAATCCTCCCAAACCGCCGGCGATCCAGTAAGTCGCATCCGCACGAAATTGCAAGCGATCGTAGCTGCCTGCAATCACTTGAGATGGCTTGGCGGTATAGTGCACGACCACTTTGCCAATATGCTTGCCTTGCTGCATGAACTTGAAGGCGGCTGTTGTGTCGTCGGCACCGTAAACTTCCACGGGCAACGGTTGAAGTTCGCCCGATTCAAAGCGTGGTACCAAATCACGCAGCAACTTGCCCATGCGAGCGGGTTGTTGCTTGAACAGTTGATCCAGGTCGATTGCAAACAACGACAAATTGTTGCGGAACGGGTACAGTCCCAACGCAGCATCATCATAGATGTCGCGTTTGCCTATTTCCAAGAAACGTCCACCAGTCTTCAGGACGCTCAATCCTGTAGCGATAGCTTCACCGGGCAGCGAATTCAAAACGGCATCCACACCTTGCCCGTCAGTGGCTTGCAATGTTTCAGGACCAAAAGCCAGGCTACGCGAATCCATCACACAACTTGCCCCCAAGCGGCGCACGTACTCGCGCTTTACTGGACTGCCAGCCGTCGCCAGTATGCGAACCCCTATCGACTTGGCTAACTGCATCGCGGCCAGACCAACTCCACCGCTGGCTGCATGAATCAATATGCTGTCCCCACGCTCTAGTCGTGCACAGTGATGCAGGGCATAGTGAGCTGTTAAGAACGCGACGGGCAACGCTGCCGCTTGCTCAAAGCTAAGATTAGTCGGCTTTCTTGCCACTAGAGCTTCATTGCAAATCACGTGACTGGCGAAGGCACCTGGAGCGACAGCCATGACCTCGTCGCCAACTTGCCACGGACTGTTGGGGCCAACGCGCGAAATGCGCCCAGCGCACTCGGCACCAAGACTTACCACGTCTTCGCTTAGTCCTGGGTATAAATCCAGCGCTTTCATCACATCGCTAAAGTTCAGTCCAGCAGCCAGGACTTCGATTTCAACCTGCCCAGCTTGCAATTGTCCGGACTCTTTAGTCACATAACGCAACTCTTGAATTCCGGCGGAATGGCCCATGCGAAGCTGAGCGGGCAATTGACGCCGCGCTGCCTCGCAAAGCAAGTTGTCGGCTTGGGGTAAAAAGCGGCGCACCCAGCGCTGGCCGTCGCGCCACTGGATCTCGTCCTCGCCATCATCGATCCGCAATTCACTCAATAACTGATCCAGGTCGCGTGCCGCCACCGGTCGTGGCAGGTCGACCAGCTTACATCGCAGTCGTCCGTATTCGCTCGTGATAACTCGCCCAAATCCAATCAGTGGTCCCTGTGCAACCTCGCAGGATGCCGAGTCAAACTCAAAGTTCTGAGCGCCCCGAGTGACGATCGTCAGATTGGCAGTACCCAACGAATCGATGGATTCCCACGCCTGAACCAATAAAAGAGGGGCCAACGTAGTCAGAACGGTGCTATCGCGTAGTGAATCTGCAGTGACTCGGCTGTTATCGGGAGCATCTAGGCCCCACAAGTAGACCACATGAGTCGGCGAAGCGTCGATCAGCTTGTTCAGCAGAATTTGGAAGTCAGCAAGGTTTTCAGGGTTGATCTGATGAAACTGGCGTGGAGCTGTCTGAGCGATATGTGAATTGGCTTGATAAGCTTCGACCACAGTTTGCCCCTGGGCTCGCAGTCGGTGGACCAGTTCTTGTCCCACACGCCCTTCGTCCATCAAAATCAGCCAACTTTCAGTTGAAGTAGCGTCAAGGTCGGTGCGCAGTTCGTTGTGGTCGCTAACCTGCCAACGGTAACTGTAGATTCGGTCCGAAGTCGTCTCGACGGTGGAAGGACTCAAAACTCGGTGGCTTTCAAAGCCACGCAGGGTAACCAGCGGTTGTCCGTCCATCGTGGCGATGTCCAAATCGCACCACATTTTCTTAGCATTCTTGCGAAGTACTCTGGCCAGTACCATGACTTGGCTCACCGGCGCGCAGCCTGGAAGCAGCGTAGCGGGATGTACGATGACCTCGCGGATTTCCGCCGGCAGATAAAGGCCGTCCAAAGCGGAATCGAAATTTTTGTCGGCTGCGATCATGGCATGGAAACAGCCGTCCAGTAACGCTGGATGCAAACAGTAACCGGTCAAGTTGATGCTTGACGGTAAGGCAACTTCCGCCAGCGCTTCGCCGGGCCGCCGCCATCCCTGTTTGACCGCCTGAAATCGATCTCCATATTGCAAACCAAGTTCTTGGCAGTAGGCATAAAGCGACTGAGCCGTAAAATGCTGATTGCAACGTTGTCGCGCAGAATACCACAACGCTGTCTGGTCGGGCTGATCCGCGGTTGTTGAAGGTTGATGACTGACGCCTACCGTTGCTAGAGCTGACCATTCTGGACTTTCCGCTCCCGCAGGCAGTCGACAATTGCGATTGGCCATTGTCAGCAGACGTCGATCCTGGTTCCATCGAGTCTCGATCCACTGTGGTTGTTCATCGGACAAAAGGCAGGGATTGTGCAGACGCAATCGTTTCAGATTTACCTGAGTGATTTCGGAGCCTTGAAGTTGATCGATTTGCCTAGTGGCAGCGATGGCTGTTTCCAACATGGCGGCCGCCGGGTAGATCACGCTGCCACGTACCTACTGGTCGCTCAGGTAGTCATGCAACTTCAGATCGATACGCTGTTGCCAGCCCATTTGATCCTGGTTGGTAACTTCGCCCAGCAGTGGATGAGCTACTTGAGCTTGACGTGACAAATGCGATTCCAAGGATTCGTTCCAAAGCCGCTGTAACTGAAAAGGGTAGGTGGGAACGGGCAGCTTACGAGCTGGTAGATTGTAAAATCCGGTCCAATCGATATCGACCCCCAACGAATAGAGTGTCCCCAGCGACTTGGAAATGCACACGAGATCGCTTTGTTGCTTGCTAAGTGACGCGACACTGCGTACGCTACAGCCCTTCGCCTGAAAGCACTCGGCAATCGAATAAGCCAACACGGGATGCGGACCGATTTCTACGGCGATACCGTAACCGGCTTCTGCCAGGCGATACATGGCGTCTGCGAATCGAACGCTCTGGCGAACGTTGCGCCACCAATAATCGGCGTTTAACAATCGCCCATCGATTTCTTGACCAGTGACCGTTGATATCAACGGAATAGTTGTCGTTTGAGGCCGCAAGTGAGCCAAGCTACGAATCAGTTCGCTATGAACCGGGTCCATCTGCGGGCTGTGGAAAGCGTATTCGACAGCTAGCCGGCGACAAAAGACATTTTCGGATTCCAAGCGATCAAACAGAGTGTCAATAGCGTCCGCAGCCCCGGAGATCGTCACGCTGGTAGGACCGTTGATCGCAGCGATGGACACCTGATCTTCCAATCCCAAAATCCACTGAGGAACTTGTTCGGCAGACAGACCCGCAGCAACCATCGCTCCCTGGGAACTGGCCAGATCCATCGTTCGTCCGCGATGAAAGGCGCAACTCAAG
>DAIRSD010000367.1:0-5092 GCA_036804625.1 Aureliella sp.
CCAGTCAGACTACCGGCCGAACACTGGGTATCGTGCGTCCCCCAAGCGATGATTCAGGCGATAAGCATTCACGAGGAAAAGCTGCATGAGTCGCAGTACGCGGCGAGGCGCTGACCTGGTGCCTTCATTGTTCCCTTTTTTGGCAGTGCTCCTATGTACGATGGGGGCTCTTGTCTTGATGCTGATGCTGATGGTTTCCGGTGCGCAGTCCACTGTCCAGCAAGCCGCCCAGGAGATGCAAGAACAATTTGAATGGTAAGAGTCTAAGATACAACTTGTTAGCCAAGGCCTGAAAGAAAAGCTGGACCAAGGAGCCATCGAGCTGGAAAAAAAACGACTGAACCTGCAGAACTTGGAACAACACATCCACGATTTAAGTAAGGAACTGGAAGAACTGGAACAGCAGACGCAACTTGCCGCGCAGTCACAAGACACTCAAGACGAAGCGGTTCAGGAACGACAGAAACAAATCACAGAACTAGAACGACAATTGGCAGATGCCAAAAGCCAACTCCAATCCAACCTGGACGATCCCAAGGGCGACAAGCCAATCTTTGCAATCATTCCTTATGATGGTCCCAACGGCACTCATCGTCGTCCCATCTACTTGGAATGTAATCACCATGGTCTGGTCATCCAACCAGAGGGGATTGTGCTTTCGTTAAGCGATCTGAAGCCGCCGTACGGACCAGGCAATCCTTTAGACGCAGCACTGCGCACCATTCGCGCCGAATATCCTTCAACCAGTGGCAGCGTGACCAGCAATCCCTACCCGCTGCTGGTAGTGCGGCCTAGCGGAATTCGCCATTACATGCTGGCGCGTGCGGCCATGTCCGGTTGGGACGATCAGTTTGGTTACGAACTGATCAGCGAAGATCTAGAGCTAACTTTTCCTCCAAGCCTTCCCCATTTGAAAGAAAAAACGCTGCTTGCACTCGAACGCGCGCGGCAACGTCAGGCGGCATTGATCCTGGCCATGCCTCAGCATTATGACTCACAGCAGTTGAGCTATGATGACGGTCCCGATGGCCAGCAGTCGTTTGGTGGCCGGCACGGCGATTCGGCCTCCGATTGGCCGCCCGGTCAGGACTCGGCGGACAACGCAGTGGCCAGTGCGCGAAGTGGAGTGTCCCTGCCTGGATATTCCTCGGTCGATTCACGTACTGGCTCGATGGGATCATCTGGTTCACAAACATTTTCTGGTTTTGCCTCCGGCGGCTCGCAAGGCTCAGATGCCTTAGCCTCACGCAGCTCGACTGGACAAGATCCAACCGGCTTCAGTTCAGGCACCAGTTCGTCCAGAGGCGGCAGCGATCAGTTGCTGACTGGAGCTGGATCAACCGAAAACGGCTTGAGAGATTCGAATTCCCGTGGTGGTCTGTCAGGAACTGACTATGATCCGGCAATGGACACCGATCCAAGTTCTAACAGTAGCTTTAACGGTAACACTGAAGGTGGCGGAACCAGCGGCGGAAGCGGAGCTTCCGGACAGGCTACCGCCAATGCTGCCAATGGAAATGGAGCTAGCGGAAATTCAGCGGCCACCATGCAATCAGCTTCCGGATCATCCGTCGCGCTACCAACGCCTGGCACAAATAGCAATCTAAGCGTCACAAGCGGTATGGATACAGCAAACAGCGGCTCTACCGGCGGCCAAGCCGATTGCCCCAACTGTGACGTACAGAATATGGAAGACCCTAGCGGAATGAGCGCACCGTCGGTCCAAATGAATCTATCCAATCAGCGCGCGGAACAGGCTCGACCGGTCGCTCAAACTCGCGGTGCCAACTGGGCATGGCGCGGGCCGTCTCGAACTCAAACCGCCGTAGTTCGCAGTATTCGAATGCGTTGTTATGTGGATCGATGGGAACTGCTGCCGGACAATGGATCGGTTGGTCGACCGGAGATTATTCCTTTTGACGGAACACCCGCCGATCGTGCCAGCCAACTGGCCGCTGCGGTGGGGCGGCGAGTCGAAAGCTGGGGCGTTGCCCTTGCCGGGGGACACTGGACCCCCACACTCCATGTTGATGTGGCCAGCGATGCAGACTGGCGCTTCCAGCAGTTGTCCCGTCTGCTGGAAAGCAGTGGTATTCAGGTGGTGCGTCGCGATACCATCGCACCTGCCACCCAATCAACGCAGCCCAGCCCGCCCAATACTCGCCCCGCCAGCACCGGTGGTGCTTCAACAGGTACGATGACTCGTTGAGTATTCTTACAGAGATGAAAGGATTAGCAACTCGATGAGCAGACGTCACACTGAGGATATGTCGGTAGGTGAGGATTCCTTCCTAGACACCACAGCCAATTTGGTTGGAATTCTGATCATTCTGGTGGTCATCGTGGGTGCCAAGACGAAGGTCGAGGCGGAGGCTTATGGACGCGGGTTGGTTAAAGACGATCGCGCTGAAGAGCTGGAGGAACCGCTTCAGAAGGCTCAAGCTCTTGAACAATCGCTGGTGCAACAGGCCGTTAACATCGCCGAGTATGAACTGGAGACCGAGTACCGCAGACTGGAACGCAACGCCATCCTTGAAAAGGTTGTGTTGGCGCGCCAGCAAGCCGACGAAAAGCTCAGTTCGCTGAATTCCAAACAACGCGACGCTGTCCAACAAGATCAAATAATCCATCGGCTGCAATCGGAAATCGAAGCGGCCATTCAAGAAAAAGGCACCGATACTGCAGCCGATCGACCCGAGATTGTACTGGAGCATCTGCCAACCCCGATGGCGCGGACCGTATTTCAAAAAGAGGTCCACTTGATGCTGCGCCAAGGAAAAGTTACGGTCGTTCCCTGGGATCGTTTGGTAGATGTGCTGAAACAACAGATACCACTGGCCGCCCAACGTCAAGCATCCCGTAACGCATTGGAAGACACGGTGGGGCCTGTCGGCGGATTTTTGATGCGTTATCGCATGGCGTCCATTCCTGGCGGATTCGAATTGGATCGTTTTGAACTGGAACCTACTTCTGCCATTCCAGCCGAATCACTCGACGACGCCTTGCGCGATACCAGCCGACTGGGAATTGAACTCGCAAGTCGAAATCCGCGAGAAACCGTGGTGACCGTCTGGGTCTATCCCGACTCGTTCGACGATTTCCGCAAGTTGAAAGCGGGTCTGTTTTCGACAGGATTTCTGTGCGCTGCCCGGCCCCTGCCTGACAACGTCCGAATCGGTGCGTCGCCACGCGGTACTCGCAGCAGTGCGCAGTAGCCAACAACCGATTTTGAGCTGACAGCTCAAACTTTTTGGGACCGATCCAATGGCAGGCCGGTGCCTTTCCAACTACGATAGTTTCCAGCGCGGCTTACGAATGATGACCCAAGTTGCCCGTACCAACCAAAACCTGCCAGCCGCATATCCCAACTTCATTTCACTTAGCTTTTTTGGACTTCAATGACTTTATACACTCCCGAATCATGGATTTCAGATCGTAGTCGCCAATTCGATAGCAGCGGCATTCGCAAGGTATTTGAACTGGCGGCCAAGCTGAAGAATCCTGTCAATCTGTCGATTGGGCAACCCGATTTTGATGTCCCTGAAACAGTGAAAGATGCCTGCATTGATGCTATCCGGCAGGGCAAGAACGCGTACTCGCTAACACAAGGCATTCAACCTCTGCGCGATCGCCTGCAAGCAAAAGTCGACCAGCGCTATGGGCACTCCGACCGAAAGGTATTTATCTCGTCGGGTACCAGTGGGGGACTTGTGCTTGCGGTACTCAGTTTAGTCAATCCAGGCGATGAAGTTCTGATATTTGACCCATACTTTGTCATGTATCCAGCATTGGTGAGAATCGCCGGTGGTGTCCCTGTACTGATCAACACCTACCCCGATTTCCGGATCGACATCGCAAAAATAGAAGCTGCTATTACTCCTCGCACAAAATTGATTCTATTCAATTCTCCATCCAACCCCACCGGAATCGTTCCGTCCGCATCTGAAACACAGGCGCTGGCCAAACTGGCACAAGAGCGAGGCATCGCGCTGCTATCCGATGAAATCTACAGCGAGTTTGTTTACGATGGACCACTGCACACTCCTGCCGACCACAACGATCAAACAATTGTCATCGACGGATTTTCAAAAAGTCATGCCATGACCGGATGGCGAGTGGGCTGGGTACACGGTCCTAGTGCTGTCATCGACACCATGATCAAAATGCAGCAATATTCGTTCGTCTGCGCGCCTCAACCCGCTCAGTGGGCTGGACTGGCCGCTCTGGATGTCGACATGGCTGGCTACCGCGCAGACTATACTCAGAAGCGAAACATGCTGATCGAAGGATTGCAGGGCTACTACCAATTTACGCGGCCAGGTGGAGCCTTCTACCTGTTTCCCAAGGCCCCCAACGGCATGACCGGCAGTCAGCTGGTCACCAAGGCGATCGATAATAATTTGTTGGTCATACCAGGCAACGTGTTCAGCCAACAAGACACCCACTTTCGTATTTCATACGCCGCCTCCGACAAGACCATCGAGCGAGGTATAGAAATCCTGCGCAGTCTAGCCCGTTAGGTAAACCATCTTCTATAGCAAAGAATTTGGCCACGGATTTCCACGGATCAGCACGGATGGAAGACGGCAGGTCGGTTTGTATTCTCTCCTTTCGAGAGTTCTATTTGTGACGTATCCTCCATTCAACTCCAACTCGCAAGGCATAAAAATATTACTGGAGATATTGAAACTGCTCTCTCAAAATGCTTGCCTTTTCGAAAAAAGTTTGCTCTATTGTCTCTAATTGATCTCTTAATTGCATCGTAACTGATCAGGCCGACTGCAATCGAACAGCCGGATGACGTTTATTATTCCGTATCGCGATCCAAATTGCCGCTAAGCTGGATCGCACGGATCAGTCGAAGACCGGCCAGCAGACTAAAGGCGTAGCCGATGAGACCAAGAAGGCTTAGATCTTTCAGGCCCCACCAACCGGCAGTAAACAACAGCGGCGGCACCTTGTAGGACAACAATAGCGACGATCCCATGAAGACTGAACTGATCAGCATGCCCATCACCAGTCGGTTAGCAGAAGGGCTTAGCCCCTTATGAGCCAGATGAACATCCAGTCGTCATTCCTGGATCGATTGCAT
>DAIRSD010000368.1:0-5089 GCA_036804625.1 Aureliella sp.
GGTATTGGGCTTTCACCTATCCCAACGTTTCGGAGAGCTTCGAGTTGCATGTTCCTATCTGCAAAGCTGTTCGCCTGAATATGCGATCCAACGATGTTCTCCATAGCTTTTATGTGCCCGCGTTTCGAGCAAAACAGGACGTGATTCCTGGGCGAGTCAATGTTTTGTGGTTTCGGCCAATTCTTGAAGGCCAATACACTCTATTTTGTACTGAGTACTGTGGGGATAATCACAGCGAGATGATGGCAAAAGTTGAAGTGCATTCGGAAGAGAGTTTTCAGAAAAAGTTGGTCGAGTTAAACAAACACCCAGAATCG
Organism: Aureliella sp.; assembly: GCA_036804625.1. Taxonomy (GTDB): domain Bacteria; phylum Planctomycetota; class Planctomycetia; order Pirellulales; family Pirellulaceae; genus Aureliella. The sequence continues at coordinate 318 of DAIRSD010000368.1, forward strand.
CCCGTGGCACATGGCGAATGGTTGTACGAACGCAAGGGATGCAAAGGGTGCCACTCGTTGGATCCTACCAAGGTTGTGATAGGGCCCAGTTTTGCCGGATCTTGGAATAAAGAGTTTGATACGAGCGCAGGACAAAAGGTGAAGTTTGACGATGCCTACTTTATTGAGTCGCTAGAGTCGCCCCAGGCCAAGATGAAGCCTGAATTTGTTAAAGCTTCTCAGATGCCGTCGTATAAAGGTCGCTTGAAGCCCAATGAAGTGGATGCACTTAAGGCGATGCTGAAGGCACTGGAAGATGGTCAAATCACGCAAGAAGAGCGAGATGCTATACCTGCGCCGACTGAGGGGCAAGTTCCCGCAGCGGAGCAGACTGGGGCAACAGCGAGTAACTAGAGATAGAAAATAGAGAAAATAGTTTGATCGTTCAGCCTGATAACGATGGCTCGAAGAGTTCGGGTCATCCACAAAGGCTGGAGGGAAACATAGTGAGGACAGACAGATGAGCGATACACGGCAATCACACGCGCAGCAAGCGTCGGACAATTTTTTGATCAACACCCGCGGCTTTCTAAGCTGGGCACTTACGCTGGATCACAAGCGGATCGGGTTAATGTATCTCGTGGGTGTGATGTCGGCGTTTCTGATGGGGGGGATCTTGGCGTTAATTCTAAGAGCCCATTTGACCTCTCCCAACATGTCGTTCTTGACCAATCAACAGTACAACCAGGTGTTCACGCTGCACGGCGCTATCATGGTGTTTCTGTTCATCATCCCCAGTATTCCAGCAGCACTGGGCAACTTTTTAGTGCCTGTCATGTTGGGTGCTAAAGATGTGGCCTTCCCTCGGCTCAATTTGTGTAGCTTTTACCTATGGCTCGCTGGAGCAGTCTTCTTCTTGACAGCATTGTGTTCAACCGGCCTGGACACAGGTTGGACCTTTTATACGCCCTATAGCACCGAATCCCAAGGGCCGGTGGTGGCTGCAACTCTGGGTGTGTTCATCTTGGGATTCAGTTCGATTTTTACTGGTCTGAATTTCATTGTGACGATCAATACCATGCGACCACCAGGGATGACCTGGTTTCGGATGCCACTTTTTCTTTGGGCAACCTATTCCACTTCAATCATTCAGGTTCTGGCGACTCCAGTCATTGGGATTACCGTATTGTTGTTGGCAGCAGAACGAGTTTTGGGGATCGGTATTTTTGATCCCAAACTCAACGGTGATCCGGTCACCTACCAGCACTTCTTCTGGTTCTATTCCCACCCAGCCGTGTACATCATGATTCTGCCCGGGATGGGAGTGATCTCTGAACTGATGAGCGTTCATAGTCACAAGGGAATTTTTGGATATCGATTTATCGCTTACAGTTCGGTGGCCATCGCATTGTTTGGCTTCTTGGTTTGGGGACACCACATGTTCACTGCCGGAATGGCCTCAGTGACTACAATTATCTTCAGTGCTTTAACCTTTTCCGTGTCGATTCCGTCAGCCATCAAGGTGTTTAACTGGTTGGCCACGATGTACAAAGGTACGGTTCAGCTTAATACGGCAATGTGCTATGCACTGAACTTTATTTTCTTGTTCACAATTGGTGGATTGACCGGATTGTGGCTGGGTGCGTTGTCGACGGACCGGCCTTTGCACGACACCTACTTTGTGGTTGCCCACTTTCACTATGTGATGATGGGTGGCACGATGGTGGCTTTCTTGGGAGGCGTTTTCCACTGGTGGCCCAAAATGACGGGCAAAATGTTTAATGAACTTTGGGGACGAATTTCGTGCCTGCTGGTGTTCATCGGCTTTAACATGACTTTCTTGCCTCAGTTCGTCATGGGTAGTCGCGGTATGCCACGTCGATACGCCAAGTACTTGGAAGAATTTCAGGTATTCCATGAGTGGTCGACCTATGGCGCTTTCCTGTTAGGCTTTGGCCTGTTTATCGCCTTGGGCGTTTTGATTCACTCGTTGTTGCGTGGACGTCAGGCACCCGAGAATCCTTGGGGCGGAGCCACACTGGAATGGCAGTGCTCGTCGCCGCCGCCTTATTACAATTTCCATAGTGCTCCAACCGTTAACGATCCATACAACTACAAGCCGTTGGTGTACCACGGAGATGCAGGATGGGAGTATATCCATCCTCAAGAACCCCAATCGCCTCACCAACCGACTGAGAAAGTTCACTCTTAGAAGTTTAGGACTATGTCACACGATCACGCAGACCCCGGTCACGAGCACCCTTCGTTCCTGGCTCACCATTTTGATGACCCGCAGCAGCAGTTTGATTCCGGCAAGTTAGGGATCTGGCTGTTTCTGGTAACGGAAGTGCTGTTTTTCAGCGGCATGTTTTGCGCTTATGCGCTCTACCGTTCTAGAAATCCTGAAGTTTTTACCTTTGCCAGCCAATTCCTGAACACCAGCTTGGGTGCTTTTAACACGGGTGTGCTGCTATTCAGCAGTTTGACCATGGCTTGGGGTGTTCGCTGCGCTCAGCTTCGCCAGCGTGGTGGTCTGGTACTGTGCTTGGCTCTGACGCTTGCTTGTGCCTCTTTGTTTCTTGGCGTCAAAGCGGTTGAATACACTCACAAGTGGGACCTCGGTTTATTGCCAGCTAAGATGTACCAATCTCAGTACGCTCAGGCCCACGAACATCATGGTTCCTGGGAGCCCGTCAAGGCGCTGATTGGCCAAGTTCCCATGGATTGGCTGACCACATTGTGCGTCGTACCAGGATTGATCGTTGTCGGCTTGGCTGTTTGGACGCTTCGCTGTTTAGCCAGACGTGAAAGACGATGGATTGAGATTTCCTGTTCGCTGTTGATCACGGGACTTTGTTTTTTTGTAGGCGTAGGGGTCGGGAAAGGTTTTGAAGAGGCTGAGGCACACGCTGCAGCCGAGGCGCATTCGCATGACGACGGCCATCATCAGCCCGCAGGTGAAGCTGGTCATGACAAGCATTCCAGCAACGATCAAGCTTCTTCTGCCGGACACCTGGTTTCTGCGGTCAGTTCTGGAAAGCTCGCCGCACCTGGTGAACCTACTCTGGAAATGGTGGATCAAAAGGGTGGAGCGGGATTGTTTTTTAGCATCTACTACTGCATGACTGGTGTGCATGCGATTCACATTATTGGCGGCATGATCGTTCTGACGTGGCTACTGGTACGTGCCACGACCGACGTATTTCACGATCAGTATTTTGGCCCGGTCGACTACGTTGGTCTGTACTGGCACTTGGTTGACTTGATTTGGATCTATTTGTTCCCTTTGCTGTATTTGATCCGCTAAGCAATCGTTGTGGTTCGATAAACAGCGATGGGGCTCAGTTAAAGCGTTATCAGTCCTATAACTAAAGAAGTAATTAAAATGGCTCACTCACCTGCGGCCCACCACGGAAAAGAACATCATGGCTTTGCGCATCCGATGCCAGTTTGGCAGCTTATCGCTGTCTTCCTGGCGTTGATTGGCTTGACGGTTGCCACTGTTTTTCAGTCCACCTTGGAACTGGGCAATACAGAACTGATCGTATCTTTATTCATTGCAACGATCAAAGCCAGTTTAGTGATCCTATTCTTCATGCACATGATTCACGATAAACCACTGAACGCGATTCTGTTTATCGGTTCCTTCATTTTTGTCGCGCTTTTCTTGGGCTTCACGCTTTTGGATGCCGGCGCTTACCGTGATTCGTTGGAATTGAAGGTTGTTCAGCCGGACATTCCGGCCAATCCCATGCAGTGATCAGCACAAGTAGGCACATTCCATGTGCCGTTCACCTGATCTGCCAATGAATTATGCGCAGGCTCGCAGCGGTCGTAGAGTGCATACTATATTGTCGCCAGCATAGTCGGCGGCACCTTCAGTCTTAGGGCTTGCAGTGCGCCAACGCCAAGAGTACGTAGGCGGAAACGAGATTAGGATCGCCTTCCATCCAGCGCGTTGTCGGATTGACCCAACTGCCATCCTCGTGCTGTAGTTGTGCCAGTCGGTCACGAAGTTGTTGCTTCCAGTCGTGGCTTTTTCCCGAAGCGTCATCAAAAACTTTGATTTCTGCTGCATCCAACGCTTTAGCTAGAGTGTGGTAATAGTAGAAAAGCCCCTGTTGTCCCATCCCAGGATTGCTCTGGACGTCATAATTCTTGCGCAAGAAATCTAGCACGGCCCGAACGCGCACGTCGTCTTTGTTGACTCCAGCGTAGATCATGCTTTTTAGTCCCGCATACGACATCGATCCGTAGGATCGCAGCCCCCCGCCTGGCAAAGGTTCAGCTTTTGATTCGCCACCGGCTGCCACCGTGTAGTAGAAGCCGCCATCGTCCACTGCGGCGGCATGCTTGGAATCGTTATAGGGGGTTTCCAAGTTCTGGCAGCGGGAAACAAATATCAACGCCTTTTGAATGGCTTCATCGTCAGGACCATTGCCCAGCGATCGCAGTGTGTCGATCAAAAAGCTGGTATTCGAGAGGTCGGGACGCGACTGGGAACCATACCCAGCCCCTCCGTAGGCCATGTCAGTACGTTCCTCGCCCTCACTTTCGTCCCACTGAATGCCACGAATATATTTTTCAGCCTGGGCGACGATCTGATCGTACTGTCCATCTTGATTGGCCAAGTGAAAAGCCACGACAGCGATGCAGGTTTCGTAGCTGCGGTGCAGCGACTGATTGGAGTAGATACCTCCATCGGCCTGGACCTGGGCCTTCAGGAATTTGAGACCTTGCTGCACCATGGGATCTCTAGGTGCCTGACCTACCTGCAACAACGCGGAAACAAC
>DAIRSD010000369.1:0-5070 GCA_036804625.1 Aureliella sp.
CCCATAACATGCTCACCGGCTACAAGCCAAGCCCTGCTTTTGTCTTTCCAAGTCTCGGCTGTGTCGTCAGTCATGAATATGGTTCACGAGAAAATCTGCCACCCTACGTTTGCATTCCGGGAAGGCCCAATGAGTTCGCGGGCTGTGGCTATCTGAGTTCTTCGTTCGAGCCCTTCAGCCTTGGTGCCGATCCGGCAGCGGCGGGTTTTCGAGTCCAAGATTTGAGCCTACCAGGCGGTGTTGACGAGGCTAGGTTTGCTCGCAGGCGTGCAGCCCTATCTACTGTCAACGACTACTTTGCCGCCCGCCACCAAGCAGACGCTGTGGCTGCGATGGACAGTTTTTATGAGCGAGCATACGGCCTGATCAATTCGCCCAAGGCGCGTGAAGCGTTTGACATCAGCAAAGAAGATCAAGCGCTGCGAGACGCGTACGGCATGAACACGGCCGGGCAACGTTTATTGTTGGCCAGACGGCTAGTTGAAGCTGGTTGTCGATTTGTAACATTAACTTACGGTGGCTGGGATCTGCACGACAACATCACTCCCGGTACGCGAAATCAGATGCCGCCTTTGGATCAAGCCTTGGCAGCGCTGCTTGGCGACCTGGAGTCGCGTGGCCTACTTAAGTCGACTCTAGTGATGGTCAGTAGCGAGTTCGGTCGCACTCCCAAGATCAACGCAACCGCAGGTCGCGACCACTGGCCAAAAGTATTCAGCGTGATGCTGGCGGGCGGCGGAATTCAGGGTGGCATGATCTATGGTGCCTCAGATCCGACCGCATCGGAACCTGCCTTTGATCCGGTGGAACCAGCGGATTTGGCGACAACTGTCTATCACTTGCTAGGGATCGTTGCAGACAAAGAGTTGATGGCTCCTGGCGATCGGCCCATTGAAATCGTTGATGGTGGACGCCTTCTGTCCCCGTTGATTGCCAGCTAGGAAATTGACACTTCAAAATGCAAGGGTTTAGTTGCATTCCAAGTCGGAGTTTTATTTGGACTTTCGTGCTACGATGAATCGATCTGTATATGGGTTGGTCGCAATCGGGTTATTGCTGATTATCGACAACAGGCAACTGGCCAACGCAACGCAACCATCGGTAGGACGCATCAATCCCAGCGGATTTCTCAGGGGCCAAGAGGTCCAGATGGTGCTGACTGGGGATCGTTTGGGCGATGCGTCTCGCATTCTGTTTTACCAGCCAGGTATCGAGCAAATTGAACTGGTGGCTCAGAACGAAAATCAGGTGACGGCCAAGCTTCGTATCAAGGAAGACTGTCAGCCGGGCCTGCATAGCCTTCGGCTTGCGACTCGCACAGGGATCAGCAATGTTCGCTATTTCGGAATTGGCAGCTTGCCAATCATCGACGAGGTCGAGCCCAACAACGACTTTGCAGCTCCCCAATCGGTAGCGGTCAACAGCACGCTGCACGGAGTGTGTACTAGCGAGGATGTCGACTACTACAGCGTGGAACTGGCTGCGGGGCAAAAACTGACAGTTGAGCTAGAGGGCCTTAGGTTGGGGACAGATTTTTTTGATCCCTTTGTCGCCATATTGGATGCCAATCGCTTTGAGGTGGCACGAAGCGATGATTCGACCTTGGTCCATCAAGACTGTGTGTGTTCCTTTGTAGCCCTGCAGCCTGGGAAATACGTGGTTCAGGTTCGTGAATGCAGTTTTGGCGGCAGCGACCGGGCCTTTTATCGCGTCCATTTAGGTGATTTTCCAAGGCCCGTTTCTGTCACTCCGGCTGGTGGGCGGCCCGGAGAGCTGATTCAGGCGACTATTGTGGATGCAAGCGGGCAATCCTGGACAGAGCCGATTCAGTTGCCGAGCACGGCGGGTGATTTTGCATATACCGCAGTTCGCGATGGGAAGACGTCACCATCACCCAATCTGCTGCGAGTGATCGATTTGCCAAACCACTTTGAAACAGCTAACGACCAGACCGACCGAAGCGGGCTGGCGGCCATTGCTCTACCGGCTGCGCTCAACGGAGTCCTGGAACAACCGGGCGATGTTGACTGGTTCAAAGTCGTGGGCAAGAAGGATCAGACCGTTGAGGTTAACGTATGGGGACGACGCCTACTTCGCTCGCCGGTTGACTCTTGGGTCGAAATCTACAATGCGGCTGGCGGCTTGCTGGCAGCCAACGACGACAACGGCGGCAAGCCGGATAGTTATCTATCCTACAAGTTTCCAGAAGATGGTGAGTACTTGATTGCCGTGCGCGATCAACTGCTCAGCGGCAGTCCGAGTCATCATTATCGGATCGAGGTGGCTGCTCCGGTCGCGTCTCTGAATTTTACGATAGACGAGTTGACGCGATACGTCGCTCCGGTAATCGAGGTCGCGCAGGGCAATCAAATGGCGCTGCTACTGCGAGCAAATCGAAGCAATTTTGGCGGAGCATTGAATCTGAGTTTAGTCGATGCGCCGCCGGGCGTTGAGCTTGTGACGCCAACTTTGGCGGCGGATCAGAGCTTCATACCGCTAATGATTCGAGCTTCGGCAGAATCGGTTCCTTCGGCGTCACTTACACAACTGACTGGTCAGACCGCGTCGGATGGTGCGGGTGTCACCGGCGGATTTACTCAGCGTACCACCTTAGTGTTTGGGCAAAATCAAGTTGATGTCTGGGGCCATGATGCGAATGTTATGGCGGTGAATTTGACTGAGAAGTTGCCCTTTTCGATCACCGTGGATCAACCGCAAGTTCCGTTGACTCGATTGGGACAATCCGAACTGGTGGTTAGGGCTGTGCGTCAGGAAGGCTACGCAGAGCCCATTTCGTTGCGGCTGCTTTATACTCCCGGAGGCGTCTCAGCTAGCGGTTCGGTGCGCATCGAGGCGAACCAGAGTGAGGCTCGTATTCCGATCACGGCCAATCACCAAGCTGCTCTAGGTACGTTTCCCATCACGGTCCTTGCTATCGCCAAAGGCCGCGACGCCGAGGCCTGGTGTGCTTCGCCGTTCATTCAATTGGAAATTCAAGAGCCTTACTTTAATCTACAATTTCCCAAGTCGGTCATCACTCAAGGCGAATCCGGGTTTGTTACGATCGGGGTGGAGGCTGCTCGACCACCTGAAGGTCAGGTGGAAATGGAACTAGTTGGCTTGCCGGCTGGTGCCGGTACCGAACAGGCCAAGCTGGCCTGGACGGAGGGGACACCGCAATTGAACTACCCGGTTTTATTGGCTGCGGATGCTCGAGTTGGTCAGCATCAGACGTTGGCCATCAAGGCGACGATCAGCCGGGCAGGCGGGCGGATTGAGCAAGTGCAGGGCACGGGCGAATTGCAGATAGTACCACAACCACCGAAGCCCGCTGCCGAAATGGCTGCTGCTGCACCTGCACCCGCTCCCGCTGCCCCACCAACGAAGGTGTTAACTCGATTGGAGCAACTTCGACAGTCGCAAGCGCGTTAGCCCGAATGTTTCATGTTCCGGTAGCCACGTTCACCAGAACTTGGGAAGCCGCAAGAACCGGATGCTTACGCACACCGGCTAATGACAAATACGGAAGCAATAACCGGGTGGTATTTACTCCGGATGATGGCGTGTTGGGAAGAGTGATTGCAAAGATAAGGCTGTGCTGAAAACTGAAATGTGCCAAAGAAAATTGAAAACTAAGATTGCAAAAAAATGGGCGATGTTGCTAGCGTCGTTCTTGTTACAAGCCGTTTTGCCGATCGGTATTGCGACAGCTTGGGCCCAGCAATGGGAATCACTGTCTGTCTATCCGCCGGAGATCAAGTTGCACACATCAGCCGATTACCAAAATGTGATTGCGGTAGCCAAACGCGCTGATGGAGTGACCTTGGATGTGACCGATCAGGTCGAGTGGACCATGGAAAATACGTCGCTTGCTCAGTTGGAAAGCTATCGCCTGAAGCCGCTAGCCGATGGACAGACAATTCTGCATGCCCAGTGGCAGGGGATGCGAGCGCAGTCACCAATCGCGGTCAGCGCAGCGGCTGAAGCGAGGCCCATCAGTTTTCATTTGGATGTGATGCCGGTGTTAACGCGGACCGGTTGCAATACAGGTTCTTGCCATGGAGCGGCTCGTGGCAAGGACGGTTTTCGCCTGTCGCTGTTTGGGTTTGATCCGGCCGGTGATCATTTTCGAATCACTCGAGAGATCGGTACGCGGCGCATCAACATGGCTCGGCCAGATCACAGTCTGTTTTACCTGAAATCGATTGGAGCGGTTCCGCATTCGGGCGGTCGCCGAATGGAGCCTGATAGTGTTTACGCAGACACCTTGCTAACCTGGCTAGAGGGCGGGGCGAAGCAGGATGCCACGACTCCACCAACTTGCACGCAGCTTGAACTTTTCCCCAAACAGGCAGTCATGCAGGGCGAGGGGACACAGCAGCGTTTGGTGGCCGTAGCCCATTTCAGCGACGGGACGACACGCGATGTCAGCGCGCTGGCCGCGTTTACGACCAACAATGAAAATGCAGCGGCCGTGACTAATTTGGGTGCGGTCACTGCTGGTACGCGCGGGGAGGCCTTTGTGATGGCCCGGTACGACACGCACACCGTCGGGACTCAGGTAATTACATTGCCAAACGACCTGCAGTATGTAGCTCCTGAAGTCACTGGCAATTACATTGACGAACTGGTAGCCGACAAACTGAAGAAGCTTCGGATCACACCCAGCGGCCAGTGCAGCGACGAAGAATTTCTTAGGCGAACGACGATCGACATCGTTGGGTTATTGCCCACCGAAGAGGAGTACCAGCAGTTCCTGGCCGATCCCGCGCCTGATCGTCGAGCCAAGTTGATCGATCGCTTGCTAGAAAGGAAAGAGTTCAGTGAGATTTGGGCGATGAAATGGGCTCAACTGCTGATGGTCAAGAGTGATATCAACGTCAGCTACAAGGCAGCGTTTCTTTATTCCAGTTGGCTGACCAACCAGCTTGCGGAAAGCCAACCGATCGACAAGATCGTGCGAGAATTGCTGGCGTCAAGCGGAGGCGTCTTTAGTGTGCCAGCGACCAATTTTTATCAGGCGGAACGTGATACTCTGAATGTTTCGGAGAATGTGGCTCATGTGTTTAT
>DAIRSD010000370.1:0-5049 GCA_036804625.1 Aureliella sp.
GAAGGGCAACTTGGACGTTATCATGACAAACCTGGACCGCAGCTATCTCGGCCTCCAATTGACGAGTTAAGGCACCAGCGTTAAACTCGCGCACCTATTCAATAGACATGGGACAAGTGACCTAAATCCAGTCTCAGTTGACTGTTGAAAATCAGCGGGAGTGGCGTCGCTGAACAGTAGGTGTAAAGGTAATTTAACGCCCGCTGTCCTGAATTCAAGAGTTCCGAGTGAGATTGCTTGGTTCAGTAGGTGTATTCTTTAGTTGTTTTGATACCTGTTCCCCGCTGCGAGCAATGGGATGCCAAGGCTGGGGTTTTACTTCGACATTTTCTTTAAGGTTGATTGAAAACAAATCATGCACAGTGCGAAAAGAATCTACTATTTCGGCAAATCCAAGACGGACGGTTCAGGTGACATGAAGGCCTTGATTGGTGGCAAAGGTGCCAATTTGGCCGCCATGACCAAGATTGGCTTGCCAGTTCCTCCCGGCTTTACCATCACAACCGAAGTTTGTGTTTACTACTATCAAAACAAGAAGAAATACCCCGCCGATTTTGATCGCGACTTGGCCAAGGCGGTTGCCTGGTTAGAGAAAGAAACTGGCAAGAAGTTTGGTGATCCCAAGAATCCTCTGTTGGTTTCCGTGCGTTCTGGAGCCCGCGATTCAATGCCGGGCATGATGGACACAATTTTGAACTTGGTTCTGAACGATGACACCACCGAGGGACTCAAGAAGGCAACGGGCAACGGGCGATTTGCGTGGGATTCCTACCGTCGATTCCTTCAAATGTACGGCGACGTGGTCATGGGTGTGCAGAAGAAGCACGAAGACGACCATGAGCCATTTGAAGAAGTGATTTCCGACTTGAAGCAGGAAGTCAAAGTTAAGGAAGATGTCGAGCTGACCGAAGAGCATCTACAGGAATTGGTCAAGCGATTTAAGAAGTTGATCAAAGATTGGACTGGCAAGGCGTTTCCCAACGAACCGATGAAGCAGTTGGAAGGAGCCGTCAGTGCGGTGTTCGGATCTTGGATGAACGAACGCGCCATCCTGTACCGACAGAAATATCGCATCCCGGACGATTGGGGAACCGCAGTTAATGTGCAAAGCATGGTGTTCGGGAACATGGGCGAGGACAGCGCGACCGGAGTGGCGTTTACTCGCGATCCAGCCAACGGCGAAAATGTTTTTTACGGCGAATACCTTGTGAATGCTCAGGGTGAAGACGTGGTCGCCGGCGTGCGGACTCCACTGAAAATTTCCGAAATGGCCAAGGACAAAAACATTGGGGCCGCGTTCAAGGAACTGAACGACGTTCGCAAAGTCCTGGAAAAGAATTTTGGCGACGTGCAGGACTTCGAGTTTACTATCGAGAAGAAGAAGCTGTACATGTTGCAGACTCGCAATGGCAAACGTACCGCCATGGCCTATGTCAAAATCGCTCACGACATGGTCAAGGAGAAGCTGATGTCGCCCGAGCATGCCATCAAATCGGGTGACCCCGAAGCTTTGAATCAACTGTTGCAACCGATCTTTGATACGGTCGACTACGAAAAGGCTCGCAAGGCAGGACGCCTGATGGCCGTGGGCTTGGCCGCTGGGCCGGGCGCGGCTTCTGGAGTGGTAGTATTCAACGCGGCACGCGCCGAAGAATTGGCTAATAAGGGCCAAAACGTGGTGCTGGCTCGCATTGAAACCAGTCCTGAAGACCTGCGCGGAATGATTGCTTCGGACGGTATCCTGACCTGTCGCGGAGGCGTGTCCAGTCACGCTGCCTTGGTGGCGCGGCAAATGGGCAAGGTCTGCGTGGCCGGTGCTGGCGATATCGATATCGATTACCGCAAGGGGACACTCAAGTGTAATGGTGTCACCTTGAAAGAAGGTGACCCAATCAGTATCAATGGAACCACTGGCGAAGTCTTTCATGGAAAGATCGCCACGACCGATAGCGAATTGAAGCAAGTGCTGGTCACCAAGAAGATGAAGCCCAAGGATAGCAAGATCTATCAGTACTATCACTTCCTGATGACATTGGCCGACAAGTATCGCACTCTGGGCGTTCGTACCAACGCAGACCAGCCCGATCAAGTCGAAAATGCCATCGCGTTTGGCGCAGAAGGCATTGGTTTGTGCCGTACTGAGCACATGTTCTTTGAAGGTGATCGAATCATCGCTGTTCGGCAAATGATTCTCGCAGAGAAAGAAGAGGATCGGCGGGCCGCTCTGGCCAAACTGCTTCCTTACCAACAGAAGGACTTCGAGGGTATCTTCCGAGCCCTCAATGGACTTCCAGCCTGCGTGCGCCTGCTGGATCCGCCATTGCACGAGTTCTTGCCGCAATCCGATAACAAGAAGGGGCAAGAAGAGGTAGCTAAGCAACTCAAGACAACGGCCGCCGAGATCGAGCGATTGGTGCATGAATTGCATGAGTTCAATCCGATGTTGGGATTCCGAGGTTGCCGCCTGGGTATCATTCGTCCGGAAATCTCGGAAATGCAGGCTCGAGCCATTTTCCAAGCCGCCGCTGCTGTGATGAAGGATGGCATCAAAGTCAAACCAGAGGTCATGATTCCACTGCTTGGTTTCAAGAAGGAATTAGACCTGCCGGTGGAACTCGTCCACCGAGTTGCTAAAGAAGTGATGAAGGACACCGGCAAGAAGATCGCTTACTCTGTGGGCACCATGATCGAAGTGCCGCGCGGCTGTATGACCGCTGATGAAATCGCTCAGACCGCCGAGTTTTTCTCGTTTGGAACTAACGATCTAACGCAGACCACGCTGGGTATGAGCCGCGACGATTCCGGTTCGTTCTTGCCAGCGTATCAAGAAAAGGAAATCATCAAGGCCAATCCGTTTGCATCGATCGATACAACGGGTGTTGGGCAATTGATGAAGATCGGTGTGGAAAAGGGGCGCAGCCAAAAGGCGGACCTCAAGATCGGTATCTGTGGCGAACATGGTGGCGATCCTTCTTCGGTGGCCTTCTGTCATGGTCTTGGACTAAACTATGTCAGTTGCTCGCCATTCCGAGTGCCCATCGCGCGCCTTGCGGCAGCTCAGGCAGCTCTTCGAACTCCACCAGCAGGCAAGAAGTAAAGTCTTTATTCGATGAAGTTGGGGCTAATGTTCATGCTCTGGATCAGTTGCTTCCACTGGGCAGGGGTGAATTGATCTTGGTTGAGGAAAATTAGGGTCTTCTGTAATTTGGACTGCAGAAGACCCTTTGCGGTTACCCGGGTGTTCCACAGGATCAGACTGCGCGGATTCAATTCCTCAATTTTTTCCAAACTGGCATCGGTGATAGGGCAGTCAGACAAATTCAGGCTGTGCGTCGGTTGAAAGCTGTTAGGCAAGCTGGCTAATTCTCGGTCCGTCATGGCAGACTTCGCAAACGAAAGAGCTTGTGGCAGTTGCCGCCAGTTACTCAGGAATTGGCCAGTCAATGCGGTCGAATTAAGGCTCAGCGACGAAAGGGACAAAGCAGTAACTGGTGGAATCCCAGCAAGTTGCCCTTCATCAAAACTGCCCTCTTTCAAGGTGACGGCGGTAGCCGTATTCAAAATGCGTTCTAGTCCCTGAACGCTGACTTGAGTTTGTCCCAGTTCCAGGCTGATGGGAACACCATGGCTTAGCAACTGGATTAGGGCCGCGTCATCAATGGGAACTTGATCGATCGTCAGATTGAGGTACTGAGTATTGGGTTTTTCAGAAAAGATGGCACCACGAATGGGATTTCTGGAAATGTCAAGGTGTAGAAAGTTTCGCCGAATTCTCCAAAAGTTCTCTAGGCCAGCGTCAGTTAGCTGATTGCCTGACATATTCCAAGATACAGCGTGATGTATTGACAATGGTATGGCATTCGCGTCGGTTAAGCCCAGATCCGCTAAGCTGACCGTGTTCACCCGAGGCAACTGTTCGAGCAACTCAGTCACTGCTTGAGCCGATACGGAAAGTCGAGAGAGGTCGATGGAGGCCAAGCGTTTAAGGCTATGCAGGTTTGATAAACCCTGATCGGTGACTCGAGTACCTGATATATCCAGATAGCTAAGATTGGGAAACTGTCGCAATTGAGCGACGCTTTGATCAGTGATTAGAGTATCGCGTAAAGTCAGCGAGCCGAGCTGTTTCATGTCAGACAGTTCGGCCAGCCTGTCGTCTGTAAAATCCGGTGGTAGTCGCAGGCCAGAGATCACTCGCCCATGGGTATAAGCTTCACCGCCAGCAGCCTTGATTTGTGCGACTCTTTGGGTAACTTGCTCCTCCTGTTGCAATCGCGTCGCTCGTAAGTTGTTGACAATTACAGCAGTCAGCACCGCAAAGGCCAGGTAGCCAGCGACCCACTTCCGCGCAAATTGCGTGTTTCTAGAAGCGGCGTACTTATCCAAATCCTAGTCGATATTGGCCTCATGATGGATTGCAGTAGTTGGTTTGACTCGCGGTACCCAACGAAAACCGCACTTTCGTAGCGACAAAACCCCAAGCAGATAGATGACCAGTGCACCGACACCGGAGTAAAACCCAGCCAAAATGTAGCCGCCCGGCGGCAGAGGATCCAAACCTAGCCAGTCACCAAGTGCGACTGAAAATAGTGGAAACAATACGCCAGCCCCAAACGCTGAATTGGCAGAAACGTAGAACCATTGCATTGGGGTTGGACGATCCGCAAAAGCCCAACGGATCGTCGGCAAAACCATTATCAGCGTCGTGGCCGCAGTCAGCAAGGCAATTCCAGGTAGATAGACCATCACACGGCTCAGTGGTAGCTCCAAAAGCTCCATGGGAACTCGGCAAAAGAAAACAACACAGGCAGCACAGGTGACCGCATAGAACATGCCTTCGACCTGAATCGGCGAACGTATTGCACTGTTTGGATTTCGCGACAATTGCCAGCCGCCCAGCCAACGAAACGCGATCAATGGCAACGAAGCCCCCAACAAGATAAAGGGTAGGTTAAAGCAGAAGGCTAACTGCGGTAACGTATGCGAAGTAAAAGATTGCCAGAGTGACATCTCAAAACCAAAGGGATTTTCGATCCACGTATAAGCGAC
>DAIRSD010000371.1:0-5007 GCA_036804625.1 Aureliella sp.
CCAAATCGATTCAAGCTGAAATAGCGCAACTTCAAAACTGGCGCGTCGGGCTGGTATTATTTCAAACGTCATTCGCCTGGGCGCCAACTTACCGGTCACCGGATGACGACTTCGTCATGAATGATTCGTCAAATGTCACATGATTGATGACGGAACGTTCGTGCGAGGTAAAAACCAGATGGATTTTTCCATCTCGAGCCTGGATGGTGTAGGGATAGGCATAGTCCAAGGGCTCGGTAGCTATGGATCGCTGATACTTCCAGCTTTGCTCACCGTCGGTGGATAGAGCCAGGGTTAATGGGGTCCGCTCCAGCTTATCGTGATTGTAGACCAGCAGAATCGATCCGCTGGATAACTTCAACATGTCTATTGCTGCATTAGGATTTGGGAATGAAGTGTCTTGGCCTTGGCTCCAAGTGAATCCACCATCGCGAGACTGGCTGCGTACGATGAATCCCTCATGACCCGGCCCATAGCCACCGCCACGTCGGCAGTAAGCAACCAGATAATCATCAGTCAATTGCACTACGGCTGGCTGGATATTGCCACGGGCCGAACGAACAGGTTCCATCTGCCGCCACAGTTTGTCGCCAGGAGTGAAACGAAGGAATCGGGAAGTGCTGTCTGGGCCCACCGATTCTGTGTCATAACCGGTTTCGTGATAAACCGGCAGAAGATAGTCACCATTGCTCAATACGATTGGTCGATTGCGGACCATCATGCCTTCCTGCAGGTCGACGATAAACGAATCGCTCCACGAGCGTGCCTGATTGTGCGAAATCTTGGCCTTGATCCGCGATGTACTCCAAGTATCTCCAAAGCGGCAGACATAAAACAGCCAAACGACCTTGTCAGGTGCCTGCCAAACGACCGGGGTTCCGTCGGAATAAAACGGAGTCTGCGCAATGATTTCTGGCTTGGACCAGTGGTCGCTACCCTTGGCTTTGCGAAGTGCGTAAACTGCGGTCTGCTGAGCGTATTCGCCGTCTCCGCCATAATATGCGATATACAAGTCGCCGTTGTCCAATTCTTCAATTGCCGCAGGGTGCTTGTATTTTCCAGGAAATTCTGGGCCGATCACTCGGTGGTAGATCAGGCCATCACGCAGCGCTTGCTGAGTTACAACCGAGGGCTCTTCGGAGTTCGCAGTTTTAATTCCGAAACAACAACTCAGTACCAAAACTAAGCCAACTAGCCAACTCATGGTCTGGAATACCTCGTTTTATACGAAGAGCCTTTCAGGCGATCAGAAGAAATGTAGCTACCGTCGCCAGGCGGTGGTCTTGCTTGGACTCCACCGTCTGGCGACGGTAGCCAGGGTAAGCTGTCAACAGCCGCTCGCCTTGGTCTCTAGTTATTGCTGAATTTGACATTCAGATCCTTGATCACTTGGCTAATCCAGATTCGCCCTGCGTCCGACTGTTCCATGTTGGCGATACTTGTCGGGCCCTGTTTGGTTGGGTCTGCCTGGAAGCGATTCCGAAGCTCGGCCGTGTCAGGCGATTTCTCCATGACCCGAAACACGTAATAAACCGACTTGGCGTTATTAGGTGCGACGTCGATCTTGTCGACTTCTGTCGCAAAAACCTTTCGCATAAATTCGTTACCCACTTGATCCAAACTTGCAACCGTTGTCGGCACGATACCATTGCCCATTCGAGTTAGCCATGTGAACGGTTCGGTTGAGGTTACCAATGCCCTAGCCGCCTCGTCCCCAACCGCTTTCCAAGGGTCCTCACCACTGCCAATCTTTTTGGAAAGCTCGACTGCGGCGGCTTCGGCCAACTCGCGAGCCCGAATACGCACCCAGGCAGCTCCCACCTCCTCGCGCACTTCGCTCAAATCCGGTGCGTAGGCTGGTCGAGCGTCCGTTTTCCAGAACGAGTACTGATAGAATTCACTTGCCTCAGTAGCAAAAAATCCGCTTTGCAAAGGTGAGAATAGATCGATTTGCTGAGTGGTTACGATGGAGGCAACATTGCCAACCGATCGTCCGTCCATAAAAAGATTGCTGTTTCCTAGACGCTCACCAGCCAGTCGCAGCCGATCGACCAAACCGGTTTCGCCATACTTGAGTTGATTATCTGCCGCAAATTTTTTCAGATCGGGACGCACCGGCAAGGTCACTTTATCCTTCAGACTGTCACCTGCATTCTGATAAGCCTGATACTGGCGATACTTCAGGTAGTAGTCCTTCATCATCTGAGCAAGTTGCGTTAGAACGCCGTCGCTAATTGGAATCGCTTTGGCACGGGCCAACTGAAGAGCAACCTCGTCGCGCGCCTCCTCGAAGGTCTTAGTTCGCATGGGCGGTTCGGCAGGTTTGTCGGTCGCGGTTGGCTCTGCAACTGCAACGTCGGAATCCTGTGTGTCGCTGGTGGTTGCGGCGGCCGATTCGGTGTCCGAAGGTACCTCACTGTCCGATTGGGTAATCGGTGTTTCGGACGAAGGTGTTGGTTCTTGAGCGAATGCGACCAAGCGAACGCGACCGTCTGCTTCGTCAGGCATTTGATTCAAAGAACTCTGCGCGTCCACAGCGGGTGCATCGGCTGGAGGAGTTTCAACGGGAGGCTCCACTGCTGGCGATTGCTCGATTGTATCCTTCTCAGAGGTCTGGGGTGCCTGTTCGGCAGGTGTGTCTGCGGCAGGTGCATTTGTGCCGCCGCTTTCGGGACTAGCTGGAGTTTCCGCTGGTGGTGTGGTGCTATCAGGTGAGGTGCCATTAGGTGTGGTGCCATCAGGTACGGCCACTTCTGGCGCGACGGCAGTCGCATCAGTTTCTGCTGGCGCTTCAGGGCTTACTGGCATTTTTAACTGCCCCAGACCGACCAACCGATCATACTCAGCGCGAATCTCCTCTTCGGTCAACTTTTGTTTTTCGCGATCGATCCAATCCTGGAAACGCGATTCGACATACTCAAGATTGGCCTGCTCCAGACGCAAAAAACCTGGGTTGGGCGAACTGGGATGTGCTACATTTTGCTTACCTTCATCATAGATGGACTGGATCTCAGCATCGGTTGGCTTATCGGTCACTTTGTCGGTGTAGCTATCCACGTAAATCGGGTAGGCTTCCACTTTGGCTGTTTGGGTTAGCTTCAAGAAATCCTGCCAAGTCTTCCCAGGGGACACTGCTCCCTGGCCGCCACTAGCTAGACTCTCTGCGACCCTGACAGTCAGTTCTTGCTTAAGCAATTCCCTTACATCAAAAACGGTAAGTCCGGTCGAATGGGTTGCAAGCGTATCTTTAAATTCTTTGTCTGTGATACGCTGGTCCATGAAACTCTTCAGGTATTCGTCGGCAGCCTGATCGTCGAATTCAATGCCCATTTGTTTGGCTTTGGTCATCAAAATGCGGTTCAGGCATACACGTTCGGCGCTAACTTCCTGGTCGATTCCCAGGCTACTGACCTGACCGTTGGGCAGTCGAGAAAACCCTGGAACGGCTGGCTCGCCACCCTTTTCAACAACTTTTTGACTCAGAGCGGTCAATAGATTCAGCAACTGGCGGCGTTTAGCCATCCCCTGCTCGCCCTCGGCCTGGCTCATTCGGCCTCCGTCCCAACTGACAAATTCGACATTCTGAACCGACCCGTTTTGAAATGCCTGCCGAGCGGTATCGATGGCTGGCAAGACCACAAATGAGATCAGGGCTAGCAACGTAAGTGCAGCCATCCAGTACTGACGATTTTTCCGAAATGTAGCAAATGGGCTCGACATCCTGCAAGTTCCTAAAATTCGCTAGAAATATGGGCTAAGCCAAAAATAATCAGCTCGACCGTTTTGGTTCGTTGACAAAACCTCGTGAACACAACATCAGGTTCACAGCTACCAAGAGCATGTTGCTGGCTGGTAGGGTTAGAATCCCGCAATTCTAGGGTCATTGTCGGGGAACACAAGCATAACAGGCGACTAAAAAATCTCAGATAGCAAGTTCCGATTCGGAAGAATCCTGACAATCCCCACTTGACCACCCAAAGAAAGCAGGCCATTTTCAAAAAGGGGAGAAGGTTAAACCTCTACGACCGCCCATTGGACGACCCTCCATTTACCCTACTCATCCCATATTTACGATACCGAGCATCCGGGCACCTGGCTTTCGCAAGGTTGGCTGCCTGTAAGTCCGGTTGTTGGCCGAACGAGCTTTTGGTAGGTGAGAGTCTGCCGATTGACCTTGAGATTGTTTTTCTTTGTACAAAAATAGTTAAAGACATACGAATTAAATCCAATGAGCAACCCTAAATCCCTTGTCATCGTCGAATCGCCAGCCAAGGCCCGTACGATCTCCAAGTTTTTGGGGAAAGACTTCATCGTAGAGGCAAGTATTGGGCACATTCGGGACCTGCCGCGATCTTCGGAATTGCCCGACGAGTACAAGAAGGAGGAATGGTCCTATCTGGCCGTGAACGTGGAAAACGATTTTCAGCCGATCTACGTTGTGCCTGCTGACAAGAAGAAGCAGGTTGCCAAGTTGAAGCAGCAACTGAAGGAATGCCAAGACCTTTACCTGGCCACTGACGAAGATCGTGAAGGGGAGGCGATCAGTTGGCACTTGCGTGAGGTTTTGAAGCCGAAAGTGCCAGTACGTCGTCTGGTGTTTCACGAAATAACCAAAGAAGCGATTCAGCAGGCTTTGGCCAGCCCGAGGCAAATCGACGAAGCCCTGGTGCGAGCCCAGGAAACTCGTCGAATACTAGACCGACTGTATGGATTCGACGTTTCACGCCTGCTGTGGTTCAAGGTGCGCCCTAAGCTGTCAGCCGGTCGTGTGCAAAGTGTTGCGGTACGATTGATCGTTGATCGCGAGCGCGAGCGGATGGCTTTTCGATCGGCCACCTATTGGGATCTCTCCGGCCTATTTGCCACGCAGTCTAGCTCGGCTTTCGAAGCTCGGCTAATCAGCTACCAGGGTCGTCATCTTCCGTCAGGCAAAGATTTTGCTCCCGCCACAGGCAAGCTTTAAGACAACGCTCATCTGCTGTTGGCTCAGGCGGCTGCGGAATCTTT
>DAIRSD010000372.1:0-5002 GCA_036804625.1 Aureliella sp.
ATCTGCTGCAGCACGGTCATTCGCTCGTTGTCGGCCATTCGAAAATGCAATGTCAGGCGACCGTTGATATTGAACCCGGAGATCTGATCGATCCCCAAAAAAGACTGCACAGCACCGCTTTTGTTGACTTCGTTTGCGGCTGGAAAATTGATCGTTGTCGATCGATCGATGGCCGTCGCCTGACTGTTGATCACATTGCGGGGCGAAGCATTGTAGTAGGTTCGGCGCAAACCATCGTTCAAGACATCGATGGGCCGACTGGCTACTTGACCTGCCGTTGGACGCTGGAGGATGTTGGTACTGACCGTCTCAGTGGGTTCGACATTTCCCGGTCCCATTCGCAACCCTGTTCGCAATTCGATGATAAACGTTTTCTGCGCAAGCGCCCAGCAGCCGCACGCCAGCCATTGGCCAACCAGGATCAAGCAGACGATCATTCTTTGCATAGTGATGGCAGTAGGCGGCAAAATGGACTGGCAAGTGTCTACGTAGTTGTATCTATTGTTTGCGATGAAATTCACCGGATCAAGCGATACGCCCCCCTGCTCTGGAACTTCTTCCTCTGTTTTGTGCGGCTAGTAAGGGTTGTCCGGCCTTGCGTGAAACTCGGGTTTCGATGACAGTGTTTGGTCTACTATTTCATCGACCCCTGCCCAATCTCAAGATGATTCCTATCCATTACGATTACAACCAGATTCCAACAACTCTGCAGGCTGGCGCGGTGGCAGTGGGCAATTTTGACGGAATCCATCGTGGGCACGCGCAGTTGATCGGCCAGTTAATCCAGCTTGCCAAGTCGATCGACGGCCCGGCAGTTGTCATGACCTTTGATCCGCCGCCTATGTCCGTGCTGCACCCCCAGCGTCCAGCCCTGCCCCCCATCACTCCTCAGGCTAGGCGAGCAGAACTGCTGGCTGAATTGGGAGCGGACGGGTTGATCGTGCTGCCCACCAACTTAGAACTACTGAATCTATCGGCGGATCAATTCTTCCATCAGATTCTGATCGATAAGCTGCGTCTGAGAGGGATGGTTGAAGGTCCGAACTTTCGTTTTGGCAAAAATCGTGGCGGCGACATCCAAGTGCTGCAGCAACTGTGCCGACACTACACAGTTCCATTGCAGATCGCTCAAGCCGCCAACGATTCGTCTAAAATGATCTCAAGCACACGTATTCGCGCAATGTTGTCCGAAGGCGACGTGACATCTGCCAACAATCTGCTGACTCGACCTTTTCGATTATCTGGAATCGTTTCTCGTGGAGCTGGCCGAGGCAATCGATTGTTGTTTCCGACCGCCAATTTGACTCAAATCCAGAGCCTGGTTCCGGCGCATGGGGTCTACGCCACCCGCGTGCATTATGGTGGACAGCAATATCAGGCTGCTATGAACATCGGTCCTAATCCGACATTTGGTGAGCAGTCATCGAAAATCGAAGTTCACCTAATTCGGTTTGATGGTGACCTATACGATCAACCACTGCACTGCGATTTAATGGCAAGAATCCGTGAAGTCCGCAAATTCAACTCTAAGGATGAACTTCGTCAGCAGATCCAACTCGACCTAGAGCATGCCGCACAGGCCACGCCACTTTCGTAACCAAGACGACGCACATACTGCAAATATTTCGGACTAATTTATGGGCTCGAAACGGGTCATGTGGTTGCTCGACCGTTGGATTTGGGTCAGGATACTTCCTGCGGAATTTGCGGAGTACATTACAAATGATTTTTGTAACAGTTCACGGAAGTAGGGTTCGGTACGAAATAGTTTAAGTTTAAGTACTGAGTTGAAACTTAAACTTAAACTTAAACCTAAACCATCCTCACTCAATCAACCCTAGTAACTTCGTCAACGGTTACTGATTTTTTTCTCTCCACTTTCATTAGAAACTGACAAAAACCGATGTCCTTGGACTTTAGCACCTTAGCGCAGCGTATCCATTCTTGCAAAAGCTTTATTCTCTGTAGCCACATTCGACCCGACTGCGATGCCTTGGGCAGCGAACTGGGCATGCTGGGCATTCTTCGACAATTGGGCAAACAGGTTCGTATTGTCAACGGCCACCCAACTCCGCCGACTTTGTCTTTCCTTGATCCTTCGCAGATCATCGAAGTCATCCACGAGCACGTCAAGCCGGAAGACGTTCAGGCCGATTGCTTCATTGTGCTGGACACCAGCGCCTGGGCGCAGCTTGGAGCGATGAGCGACGTCCTGCGGCAATTCCCTGGCAAAAAACTGTGCATCGATCATCATGTTGGCGAGGACGATCTGGGGACCGAGTTCTTCAAGGACACTAGCGCTGAAGCGACCGGTCATTTAGTTGCCAAACTGGCCAAGCATCTTCAGGTTCCCATCAACAAGAGTATGGCTACAGCTCTGTACGCTGCCATAGCTACAGACACGGGCTGGTTCCGCTTCAGTTCGACGACGCCGGAAACTTATCGCGTGGTGGCCGAACTACTGCAAGCCGGAGCCGTGCCCGCAGAGATCTACAGCGATTTGTATGAACGCGATACCATTGGTCGCGTTCGCCTTCGCGGTCGCATTCTTTCGCGAACCGCCGATGAGTTGTCTGGGCAATTAGTTCACACCTACGTGCTGAAAGAAGATTTTTCAGAAACAGGTGCTAATCCACCTGACACCGAAGATGCCATCAATCTGACTCTGGCTGTCGCCGGGACCAAAGTTGCGGTGATTTTTGTCGAACAACTTGGCGGTGGATTTAAGATCAGCTTTCGCAGTCGATGCCCGGTGGATTGCAATACACTAGCCCGGCAGTTTGGCGGAGGTGGACACAAGGCGGCAGCAGGGGCCTTTGTGGAAGGCTCGCTGAATGAAGTCAAGGATCGAGTACTGCCGCCAGTGCGCCAAGCGATGGCAGATGCCTCGGCTCGATAGAAAACTCGATTTATTGACGTTACTCGTTTACTGCTCAGCAGTCTACTTGGCTTCTGGTTGAGAAGGAGCGTCTGGGGACGCTGACTCCGGTGTTGTCGTCTGCGGTTCAGTAGCATCTGGCGCAGGAACTTCAGTACTAGCCGGCTCGGCGACTGAAGGTTCTGAAGCAGATGACTCGGCGCTAGAGGATTCTGAGCTGGCAGGCTCAGCCGGCTCGGGAGTAGTTGCCTCTGCCTGGGGACTATCAGCAGTACTCAAAGAGTCGGCAGGCTGCGGCGATGGCGTTTTAGTTTCGGCTGCCGACGGGTTGGTCGGTTTTTCGTCAGGCGATTGCGTCTCAGATTGCTTGGAATTTTGCTCTTCGCTAGCTTGCTGGTCGGGCGTCTGAGCATCCGCTGGTGGGAACAACTGTTCGAAGTAGCGCATGTAGTGATCTTCGCCGTAAGTCAACTCGCCTCCCTGATAACCGGCAATTGAAACAGCTCCGGCCGCAATGCAACTGGCCATTAGCCACAACATTCGCTTGCCGATGCTGCCATGCCTTCGGACACTAACGGCCAGCGGCAAAGTTAGCAACGAAAACAGTGCAACAAAGACTCCGGCCCAGCGATGCCGATCCAGCGCGCTGGCAGCCAAATCGAATCCAACGTCTTTTCCATATCCTTCGTAAACTGCATAGGACCAACCGGTCAAACAGGCCGCCACCGCTCCCAAGGCACCGATCCACAAGCAGTGAAAGGCCACCGGTTCGCAAGAAGAACGATTGACAAACGAGAGCAAAACAAACAGAGCGGATACCGAAAGCAAAGCCACAGGAAAATGTACCATGGCAGGATGAAACAACCCTTGGAACGACCACAATTTGGCAGCTTGACTTGCACTAGCATCCGGAGTCGATTGCATCGTCTGCTGAGCATCCTCGCTAGCCCAACTGCCTTCGGCTCCCTCTTCAATCCACGCCTTGACCAATAGCAATTCGCCTGCGGAAAGGCCGCCGGGATGAGCATCACTGGCTGGAGGCATCAGCATTTCAGGGTCACCGGTTCGCAGGTAATCGGTCCACAGCGAACTGGAAGATGGACTGCCTGGTTCGATATAGGCCAACAAACTATCGCGGTCATCTACGCGAAAGTCATTCTTGGCATCTTTGGGACCATGGCAGTTCAAACATCGCTGCTGGAATATCGGCTGGATGTGCTGCTGAAAATCGACCAGTCGTGGCTCTTGCCCTCGAGCAGGCAAACCAATCAAGCCAATCACAAAACAGAAAGTGGTCAATCGAATGATCATGGTAAATTCGTTCCTTCCCCAAGCCGATGCCACCAATGAATGTATTCAACCTAGCAGACATTATGCCTTAGCTCAGGAAGTCATACAAGCAACCGATCACGACCCCAACCGCGACTCAATGTCGCTGACCACATCATCCACTCTAACTCGCACCTGCTCAAGCGTATCGCGATCTCGAATGGTAACCGTCCGATCATTTAGCGACTGGCCATCGACGGTGATACAGTAGGGCGTCCCCACTTCGTCTTGACGACGATAGCGTCTGCCCACGGCACCTTTTTCATCGTAAAACGTGGTAAACTTTTTCTTCAAGCCGCGATACAGTTCCTGAGCCAATTCGGGCATCCCGTCTTTCTTGACCAGCGGAAAGACGGCCACTTTGATTGGGGCCAGACGCGGATGCAGTCTTAACACCACGCGACTTTGCATCTGCCCAGACTCATCAGGTGCCTGATCTTCGCTGTAGGCTTCACAAAGAAACGCCAAAGTGGCTCGGTCGGCACCTGCCGAAGGTTCTATCACGTGAGGCACAAAACGCTCGCCTGTGATTTCATCGCGATAGCTCAGATCCTTGCCGCTGCCACGATACTTGGGCTTGCCATCTTCGCCCAGTTGAACTTGCAACGGGCAGCTCTTCTCGTCCAACTTGCCTTCCATGTGACTACGCAGGTCAAAATCACCGCGATGCGCGATACCTTCCAGCTCACCAAATTCACCGGCAGGCAAAAACGGAAACGCATACTCGATATCCGCCGTTCCCGTTGAATAGTGACTCAGTCCGGCAGCAGCGCGTTCTCGAAGTCTCAATCTTTC
>DAIRSD010000373.1:0-4997 GCA_036804625.1 Aureliella sp.
GCCATAATCCCGCGGCTCGTAAAGCTCTGGCCTGCATAGTGAAAGATTTGGTGATAGACATAGATGGCCGGGTCTGGCTCGCGCTGCAACACCCCCTGGCTTATCCAATCTCGAAACTGGGTAGCTGCGTGTTGATAGACAGCATTACTGTCGCCTGACGTTGGATCGGGCTATGTCAGTTCCAAACGAATATAGTTAAAAGGGCTAAGATCGTACAGGTGCTGCTGTAGCTGGGCGTCGACGACATCGTACGGTGGAGCAACGACATTGCTGAGCGATCCGACTCGAGCAAGGTTGTAACGCAGTCCACGAAAAGCTTGAATGGCTGGCATCGTTTTGAAATCTCTTTCGAATTCGCGCGCGAAAGGACGGCTCAGCCAGAACGCTGCACATGAACTATTCATGCCGTCCACGGGAAGGCTGACCGTTTTAATGGACAACCGCAATTCGTTGCAGGGGGTGGTTAGCCAAACCGAGCAGAATTCGTTCGGAAATGCCCGAAAATAGCGGTGCCGCATGAGTTTCCATCGCGGTCTGCTAGCATTCCATCGCTAGAGCAACAAATCGTGTGTTATGGGTTCGAGTTTTGGACTGTCGCGCTGAATCCTGCCTGCGCTTGCTGGGAAAAACCTGCGACCAATTTTCGGGACTTATGTCCAGGACTCGACTCAACGCCGCTGGCCGTGTCGACACCATCGCATCGAGTCTGAATAATGGCGGAGCAGACGTTGTCGGGGGTCAAACCACCGGCCAATATCATGGGCACTCCGACGATCTGAGGCGGGCGCGGCCAAAGCAAATCCCACCGCGCCAATTGACCGGTTCCGCCGCCATGAACCGGTGCGTAAGCATCCACTAGAAGGCAGGCCAATGTTGAAATTGCGCGAGATCCTGAACCGGCTGCCTCGGTCTTTCGGGATGGATATGAACGTGCCAACCATCGAATTGCCAAGTCAAATTCACCTGGCCTTCCGTTGCATGACACTGCTTTGATGATTGGTATGCCCTGGCAATGTTGGGCAATCTCTGGCTCTTCCGATCCATGAAGCTGCAAAAAATCCCATTCCGTAAGCGATGCCACGTCTGTGATTTGCTGGGCCGCTGGATTCATCAGGACGGCTGCGGTCTGTAAGCCAAGTGTTTTTGCCAATTCGGCTAGCTCCTTTGCTCGTACAAGGTCGACAAATCGTCGACTGGTTGATACCACGTTGATACCCACGGTATCCACGCCTGATTGGGCCAGATACTCCAGATCGGACGGTTGCGTAACACCACAGATTTTGATTCGCGGAATGGAAATCATGTCGAAATTCGAAAGTGATACTTCGGGAAGTACTTTTGCAAAACTCGTTGAGTACGCAACCACTCAATTCTAACCGATTTTGAATTCCACTAATAAGGACTTGAGGCAAAAAAGCCTTGTTGTTCCAGTTGTCTGCATTTTGTATCAACCTTTGCGGATTGATCCGACGATAACGAAGAAGTCGAAGCGCCTGGAAGGATTCAAGCCAGGGGTTTGCCCTGAGCTGCGAGCTTGCCGGTCGATCGACGATACGGTTTCGGATGATCATTCCGTACGAAATCTTAGGAGAATTGCCGCCGTGAAGCGATTGGAACGAATCGATCTATCTCTTTATTCCAGGCAAATCCAGCGCAATGCAGTTTGGTGCGGATGCGTCTCTGCTTTGGCACTGATTCTAACTGCGCTCAATTTTACACCGCCCGTAAACGTGCATTATCGAGTATCAGGGCAGGCGACAGTCGAAGCCAATCGTGTCCAAGGATTGCTTGCTAATCTGAAACAGTCTATTGAAGGCAGCGGCACAGTTCGCTTGCGAGACTTCAAGGTATTGGACCGAGCATCGCACGAACAACAACCCCGAGTGGCGCTTGCTGATCAAAATCTGATGCTAATCAGCGTCGACAGCTTGTGGAGCAAGTCGTGTACACAATCACAATTCCAAGATTGGGTCGAATCGATTACTCGGCTGCCCGAAAATCAGCTTGCTTCAGTTGGCGCTACGGATGCCACTCGCGTGGCCAAATGGGAATTAGCCGCAGCCAAACACTACGAGAACCACCATGAATTCTTGAGTACGGAAGAAGACGCTACAAAAGATAGTCTGTCTAATCAGGCCGAGCCCCCAGATGGAACATTCCAATTGGCTAGCTCCAAACAGCCAACACCTGCGCAATTGGCAACGAAAACACTGGATCAGCAAGCTGAGATCGTCGAGCCGGTGGATATTCGAAAGCAGCTTGCAGAAGACGTGGACCGCGCACAAAGCAAAGTCCAACAGTTTGAGGTTGCACAGAAGGCTAGATTGGAGCGAGTCATGGGAACGATCAGCGTTCCGGATCTACCCGACGTTCAACCAATCCCAGCTCCGATCCCCATGTACTTGGCTGTAAGCGTATTGATAGTTGGTTTGGCCGGTGGTGCCAGCGCAGGTTGGATTCAGCTTCGGCTGCAATCGGGCGGAGCATACGATCCAGAGGAAATTGCTGCGCTACTCGCCTCGCGCGACTTGCCTGTGGTCGGTAAAGTTGAACTTTCTGGCGACCAACTTGAATCATCGGACTGGTTCGAAATTGCCACACAACAGGCCAGCGCAACGGGTCGCACTGCGGCACGCAACTTGACTTTGATCAGTGAAACGGTCATCGGCTTCTGGTGCATTCTGATTGGTCTACGTGCCGCATTCGACACACATTGGCTCTCGCTTTTCTTGGAAAGCCCCCTTGGAGCGCTAGGAAGATTGCTCTCAGGACTTCCATAGTACGATTTTTCGATTTCGTTTGGTTGGGCAATTTCAAATGGCCCGACGGGTTCCAACTTCGCTAGACTTTCTCAATTGAACAGCTTTCGATCTGCAATGAATAATCCAGCCTATTCCAATACCGACCGCCCATTTCGAGCTACTCCGGACACTGGGCTTTATTATCCGTTTGCCAGCATGGAAGCTGCTCGTGAAACCATTGTGCGAGCTTTGGTGAGAGCTGAGGGACCGGCACTTGTTGTAGGCGGTTCAGGTTATGGCAAAAGCTTGCTGGCCGAATTGGTTATCGAGGCGATCTACCCTCGACTTGATATCGTGTCTCTCCAATCAGCTCAACTTTGCAGTCGCCGAGCGCTCTTGCAGAACATTTTATTCACGCTTCAATTGCCATATCGCGAACTTTCCGAAGGTGAACTGCGGCTTTCTATTTTGGATCGATTGGAGCCTTCGCCAGAAACCGCGCCGGATGGCATCCTAATTGTCGTTGATGAAGCTCAAACCTTGCATTGGAAGTTGATCGACGAGCTTCGGTTGCTAAGTAACTATACTCGCAACAATCAGCCACGCGTGCGACTTCTACTCTTGGGCAATA
Source organism: Aureliella sp. (assembly GCA_036804625.1). Taxonomy (GTDB): domain Bacteria; phylum Planctomycetota; class Planctomycetia; order Pirellulales; family Pirellulaceae; genus Aureliella. Next base: position 3,373 of record DAIRSD010000373.1, read on the forward strand.
TGCGACTGGAGGACACGCTGGCCAGTCCGCAACTTGAATCGCTCAATCAGCGCCTGGCAGCTAGGTGCTACTTGCAACCGATGTCCAGGACTGAAACGCAAGAGTTCATCAAACATCAATTGCGTCAAGTCGGAATGCAGCCGTCGACGACGATCACGCAGGATGCATTGCAGGCTGTCTTTGCCGCTAGCCAAGGCATTCCTCGTTTGGTCAACCAGATCATGGATCATGCGCTGGTGCTTGCCAATGCGCAAGCGCAGCTACCCATCTCAACCTCGCTGATCAGCGAAACTTGGGCCGATTTACAGCAACTGCCAGCCCCTTGGACCGACAACAAACCGGTAACGGATTCCCATTCATTCACATCTACGATTGAAATCGGTGTCTTGACAGACGAAGACCAGGACTCACTAGCAGCAGCGCCGCTATCCGTTGAAGTGGCTGCTAGTCAGCCGGAAGAGTTGATGGAGCTGGTCCCAATCGACTCACATCCCCAAGAACTCGACGATCGGCGGATCGAGTCGACAACTAATGAAACGACTTGCGGTGCTTTGCCTAAGTCAGGACATAATTTCTTTTCCGCTTTTGTTGTTGACGAATCCGTGGTCTGGTGTCAGCCGGACGAACCAAAGTCAAAGCCAAGCGACGTTTCCGACAGCCAGGAATCCAATACTGCGGCCCAGTCCATAGGTGCTGATTCCGAGCCATCGGAAAATCGCGACGCAGGGCAACATGAGATTTCCTGCCAGTGCGAACAGGCCACAAACAATACTTCCCAATCGAATCTTACCCAAACAGCGCAAATCTGGCAGGCAGCCTTTGAATCTACTAGCAATGCAGACACGGAGATGTGGGAAGACGATCCGCCACTTCGAAGCCAAACCAAGAGTCTTTTTGGTGATGATTTTGACCAGGAGATCGTGGTACCTCTTTCCGTCGGAAACACTGCCGACAAATCAGACTTTCCCGGTTCCGTTAAAAACGAAAACTGTACTCGCGACCTTCCCGCACTGACACTCAGTTCCAATCAGTTGGAATCGCAGGATACCATCAAGCCTGAATCTCCATCAGATTACTTGCAACGTCTTCAATGCTATGCGGACGCGATCACTCAGTTAAATCAAAGCTCCTATGAAAGTCTTGAAGTAACCGAGGCGAGATCGAACTCGGCAAGCACCGGCAGTTGTACGTCTTCCGAGCCGTGGACATTGGATATCGGGTCCCCAGTGGCTAGTATGCCGGGATTGGAGGAATCGATTGAGGATATCGTTTCCCATCTGAACTTCTCCGCCCTGACCACTCAGCCGTTTAGCGTGGAACAAATCGAACTGAGCGCTTCGCCAGAGGCAACAATCTCAGAGGATAGAGATTTTCGAATCACAAGAGAAAGTCACCTTTCTTTCCAGGCTCCCTCCGCTGGATATTCACAACCCGAAAGGTTCGCGTTGACCCAGGGAGAATGCGACGATGACCGCGATTTGTTGATAATCGAAGAAGAAGTTCCGGCTGGCAATCGACTCCTGGAAGCGAATCTGAGCCACGAGACGCCCAACAGACTGAACCCCTATTCACAGCTTTTTGCCAAGCTGAGAAAGTAATTACAAGTCCTCGAACGTCCGATCACT
>DAIRSD010000374.1:0-4958 GCA_036804625.1 Aureliella sp.
CTGGATCGCCATGAACTGCCCACTGTCGCAATTGTCTTTGACATCGGCAAAGGCGTTCACCAGGAGTGAATTTCCGCAGACCCAACCAATGCGCCATCCGATCATGTCGAACCCTTTGCTCATCGAATGAACTTCGACACCTACGTCTCGAGCACCTGGGACCGAAAGGAAACTAAGCGGCGGCTGATCGTAGGTTAGCATGATGTGAGCAGCATCCTGGATCACTACAAAGCTGTGTCGATGCGCCAGTTCGATGACTCGCTTGTAGAAGTCCACGCTGGCCGTTTTGCCAGTTGGGCTATTCGGGTAATTCAGAACTAGCAGCTTGGTCTGCTGCCACACAGACGGGCTGATAGCATCAAAGTCAGGGAAAAAGTCATTCTCGGCTCGCAGTGGCAAAGCGTGAACCGTGCCGCCATAATATTTAGTATGAGTACCCGCCACCGGATACCCGGGAACGGTCATCATGGTCACGTCGCCGGGATTGATAAAACAGGCGGGCAGCATGGCTAGAGCCGTCTTGCTGCCGATGCAGTGATTGATCTCGTTGCTTGGGTCTAAATCAACGCCAAAACGCCGCTGCATAAAGCGTGCAACCGCCTCCTTGTACTGAGAAATTCCGTTATCGGCGTATCCCCGATTGCCCGGCTGATGCACCTCTTCGGCCAGACGATCGCGCACGATACGACTTGCCATTGAGTCATTTTCGCCAATGCCAAAATCGATCAGTTTTCGATCCGGATAGTCTTTCAGAGCTTGGCGCTTGGCCCGCTTGATCTTCTCAAACTTGTAGATTTCGTTACTCTTGCCATAATTGCGACCACCAATTCGCTGAGCGAACAACTCCTGAAAATAGGGATCTGCGACAGAGCTTGTGGGCTGGATGGTGGTCTGTGAGGTCATGGCTTTGAGACTTGAGGAATGAAGTCGATCGGGACACGCGATCAGCTTAACAAAGCGTCCAAATTCGGCAACCCGTTTGTCGACAGGTCGCGATTCGATAGACTTTTTAATCAACCAAGGACTTGATCCACCGGCGATCAGACCCAACCAACCGTTTGCCAAAAGGTGCTGGCTTGAACGAACCTATCAAAGGTGGTAATAGTCGACAGTTGGGGCGCACACTGGATCAATTGGACCAACCCATAGCTATCATTGACCGGCGTGGCACCGTGGTCTATGCCAACGCAGCTTTATGCACCATGGCGGACTTAAGTGCTGCTGAGCTGGTAGGGCAGACCTGCCACTGGCAGATTGCTGCCGACGACCGCTGTTCCCTGATACTGACCGCCTTGGCACCTCCCACCGGTGCCCTGGAAGGACATGTGGTCCATCGCCAGCTAACCGTACCGGTCGTTTTCGGATCCAATCACACAGGACAGTTGTTTGTACCGGTGCTTGATCAACAAGGACAGGTGCATTGTACGCTGATCTACCTGGGCAACTCGGATCATCTACGCCAATCCTTACAGACTCAAACCACAGCCTCAGGTTCGCGGAGTGACCCTGAACAGTTACTGATTCAAATGCGGAGTCTCTGGAAGAACTTAGATGGCCTGCTGTCGTTAGTCGGATCAAGTCCTGCTATCGAACTTGCCATGCAGCGATCCCAATTGGCGATCAAACAGTCTTGCAATGTATTTGTTTTTGGTGCGGCTGGTGCGGGCAAGTTGGAATTGGCTCATGGAATTTTCTTAGGGCGACTTAAGGCGCTGGGTTTACCTGCGACTGCAGGACATTGCTTCCCCGTGGACTGCCGATTATTAGATGTTGAATTGCTGGGAAGCTTGTTGGAAATTTTTGCTGATCGATTGCCGGCCGACTCAGCCAGTGCAGCTTGTCAGTTGGTTTTGACGGGCGTCGACCGACTATCCAGCGCATCATTGCCGCAGTTAGTCGAATGGCTGAATAACATGCACGGGCGCTGCACAGTGATCGCAACCAGCAGTCAGTCGGCGGCAGAGCTATCCCAGCGAGAGACGATATGGGCCGAGTTGGTTGGGCGGTTGGCGACGATTGAGATCCAGTTGCCACCTTTGTCGCAACGACGTGTAGACATTGTCCCATTGGCACATCAGGCGCTGGCCGAGTCGTGCAAGAAGGCTGAAAGAGCCCAATTGACTCTTTCGCCCGACGTCTTGGACTTGCTGGAATCCTATTCTTGGCCGGGCAATACTCGTCAGCTTCGAAGCGCTATGCAAGAAGCCACGCAGATGGCGGTCCTGACAGCCAGCATTCAGCCTCAACATCTGCCCATCGCGATACGCACTTTCGCCGGGGCGGCTAGCGCGGGACAGGCTGCTACCGTGGAACCAATCCAACTGGACAGCGTTCTTCTGGAGATCGAAAAGACAATCATCCGCCGCGCCTTGAAACAGTCACCACGCAATCGAGCCCAAGCCGCTCGACTGCTAGGCATCAGCCGCGCCAAACTCTTACGTCGTATCGAACAACTTGGCCTAGGCGACTCGATCTCACCCGAGAGTGACCAAGACAGTAACACGCAGGAAGACGCGTAGATTGGTCTTGATCCAATGCTACGACCAGAAATGATATTACAAGTGTCTTAACGATAAAAACACGGTTCGATCTCTTTTGAATGTCCGCATCGCTAGTGAAATTACACTAACTTGTCGTCAATTCAAAGGGCTCCAGTTCCTTGGACGAGCGGGTAATGGTCACTGTAAGTTTCGATTTATCCCGCGTTATGTACTTTCCCTTCAACAGGTCCTTCGGGTCGGAAGCTTCCACTCCGAATCTCTCTACCGTTTTATGATTGGGGTCAGGCCAGGAAACCGTTACGCGATAGCTGCCTTCTTGAATTCCAGCCCTGTCATCGGAGATTGGTGCGAACTGACCTAACTCAGGCGAAAAATGCAAGTGGTCGAACCGACGTGGACAAGTCGGGAACCGTGCTGGTTCAAGACATTTTGGACACGCGGTCCAACCTAGCCAAAGAATTAACTCAAGTCGAAATTCCAGCAAACCCATAAACGAGAGTCGCAGAGTTATCCTAATGTGGTTGCGACCTTCCAGGTTGCAAAAGGATCAGTCCAGATGCCTTGTACAAGCTGGAAGTTTTTGTACAAGCTAGAAGCTTGCCAAGTTTTTAGTCTTTGGCTTGTACAAGCTAGAAGCTTGTACCCACTTTTGGGGAAGAACCGTTAGCGGATAAAATTCCGGTTTCGTCATTTAGCCGGAGTGCATTAGCAGCCGGTTTTTCTGGCAATCGGACGCTAACGGGCTTATGACTGATTGGGCTACATATATGCGATCGGTCACTAACTGGTACGACTCAACAGAATGCGATCGCCCAATGCGGCTGACAGGCAACTGATCAAACGCAACCACCATACCTTCCTTGGAAGGATGACTAGCGGTCGCCTGCTTGCTGCACTGCGGAGAATCTGGTCTGACAACCAGTCTGGCTCAAGACCTTTGATTTTAGCGCCTCCGCCTGGCCGCCTGGCTTGCTCTGGCATATCAGATGCTTGCTGCGCCAAATAATCGTAACGGTGCCCTGCGTCCGGACGAGCGATTGGGCCGGGGCAACACAACATCACATGAATGCCCTCACTGGCAAGTTCTAGTCGAGCCTGCTGGGCCAGCGCGGTTAAACCATGTTTGGCGATCGAGTACCCCCCCAGGAACCTGGGAGCAACGAGACTCGACAACGAGCCGATAAGAGCTACCACGCCTCCCCCGGCAGCTAGGCCAGGCCGAAAGGCTTGGATCGCATGCAGACTGGATACTACGTTGGCATCCAGCAACTCCACCAGGCGTTCACGTGTTAGATCGGCCACGTTGCCTCGATCGCTTTGCCCAACCGCCTGTACCACGAGATCGATTTTTGGCATCTCTGCGGAAAGCGTGCTAGCCAGTTTCGCCGCCGACTGCCGATCCGCTAAGTTAGCGGCATGCGCTGACGCTTGCACTTGGGCAGCTCCAATCTCTGCTGCCAGCGCGCTTAGTTGCTTGACAGCCTCTTGCAATCGCTGAGAGTCCCTTGCAACTAGAATCACCTTGGCCGCTCGCTGACGCACCAACTGCTTAGCCACTGACAGCCCCAGGCCGCTCGATCCGCCACAGACGATGATCGACTTACCGCTCCAAAAGCTCATTCTGTTACCCCATTACCCTGAACAGCTAGTACAATCAGGTCAGTTTGCCGCCGACCCTTGGAAGGAAATTCTATCAATGTATCCGATCGGACGCCTAGTCAAAGAATTGTTCGTCCACCGTCCCTCAAAGAAATTGGATCTTTTTCAGGTTCATTCATCCAGCCACCTGTGCTGGCCTTGGGATCTCGACCCTTGGATGGAGCTGAACAATGGACGCACGCTGACCGTTTACGATCTTGGACGACTACCGATGATCGCTCGACTTGGTTTTTTGGGACCTCTCAAGAGATTGGGCTGGGGCCTGACCGTGGCAGGAGCGACGGTGCGGTATCGCCGCCGAGTACGAATGTTCCAGCGGATCGTCATGCACTCACAACTGATTGGTTGGGACCATCGCTTCTTGTATTGTGAACAAAGCTTATGGTTGGGCTCGCAGTGCGCAAACCATCTGATCGTTCGATTGGCGGTCACCGACAAGCGGCAAGGTGGCATCGTGCCTCCAGAAAAATTCATGGACAACCTGCAACCCGGCGTCCAGTCGCCTGAACTACCCCTATGGATTCAGTTGTGGATTGCGGCTGAAGATCAGCGTCCCTGGCCTCCCGCAATCCCTAACGGGGCGCGTCAAATGCTACCGGATGGGGGAATCTGACGCTAACGCGTTCCGGCTAATGCTATGGGATAGAACCCTAAGCGGTGGTTTTTTGAAGTTGCAATATTTCCGCTTGAATCGATTTGCTAGTGACGAGAAAAACAGTATTTTCGTACTCGTTCTCAGCCATCGGCGGTACTCGTAGTATCTTCCGATATCTTCCATCAGATGAACAGTACGCTTAA
>DAIRSD010000375.1:0-4954 GCA_036804625.1 Aureliella sp.
GATCCGCCGCACGCGTGCCCTGGCGCAGCTGCGTGCGCCGGCCCGTCTCGTCGTCCGGGCCGCCCATCAGAAAGGTGCCGCTAGGGATCGGCAGCATGCGAAACTTGACGTCTGCATGTTCTAGAATTTCATCGTACGGCTTCATCTCGGATTCAGCAGCAGCCTCGGAATCTGCCACCGCCAGCGGAGGAACTGCCTGAGCCTGCTGGTCCTGTTCGGGCGAAATCGTTGGCTCGTTGGCTCGCAGAGCTTCTGCAGCCATGCACAGGTACGCAGCAAAAAAAAATATTCTAGGTACGATCATCAAATTCGTCATTTGGCTGAATAGTCGCAGGGCTCGCCACCAGCCGACTTGCTAGAACAAGTCGCAGTGACAAGCACGCGCGCGCATTTGAGGTTAAACTGTTAAGGTAGGAATGAAACTGGAGAGCTGCATAACCGCTTCGGTGATCAATCACCCAACACAGCACACCATTGGTAGGATCGATTTCGAAAACATGGATTTGCTGACAAGCCGCTGCATCCAGGTCGCAGCCCGTAGATTATACTCAAAAACCAGCCTCGTACACCTGTTATCGACCGGTTTCTGGCTGATCTTATCGGCTATCACTCATGGCCAACACGCTCAACAAGACGTGCCTCAAAGCCAAATCGACTTGTCTCACAAGGAAGTTCGACAGATAGCCGACGGCTTTGAATATACGTTTCCTGCAATGGGTACGCTGGTGGAGCTGACCGTCTATAGCCCTGAACCGAAACGAGTCCAGGACGTGTTTGAGAAGGTTCGACAGCAGGTCCATGAACTGGCCTCCCTTCTGACCGATTACGATCCCAACAGCGAGACTCGACGTCTGACTGAACTAGCTTTTCAAAATCCAGCAGAAGTGTCAGAACCACTGTGGACCGTACTGGTCAGTGCTAATAGGTGGCACCAAGAATCGCGAGGCGCACTGGACTGCAGCATCGGAGCGCTGACCAGCTTGTGGCGGAAACATCGCCGAGCCCACCGAGTGCCGACTGCTGAAACGGTTCAAGAAGCGCTGCAGCACAGCGGCTGGGAGCATGTGCATCTGGACTCAAAAAATCAAACCTTGAAACTGGATCGAAAGCACATTCGCTTGGATTTCGGTGCCATCGGAAAAGGATTTATCGTGGACAGGATATTCCAGACTATTCAAGAACAGGGCATTGAATCCTGCCTTGTCAACATCAGCGGCAACATGCGATGCGGATCGCCACCTGCAGGTCGCGACGCGTGGCGAATCGCAATCTCACCTGCACAGCCAGGTGGCCAGCCGATAAAACGGATAGCTATTCGTGACGTGGCCATTGCCACCAGTGGCGACTTGTGGCAATACACAATCGTTGACGGACAAAAGCGCAGTCACATTCTGGATCCAAATACTGGCTACGGTGTCCCCGGCCCGCTGGCCGTCACCGTCATCGCTCCGGCAGCCATCGACGCAGACGCACTTGCCACCATAGGCTGTGTGATGCCGTGGAGCCAATTTGAAGAATTGATTCAAAGGCACCCCAAACACCACGCACTGCGCAACAGCGTTGAGGATCAACAGGCGATTGTCCAACTGACAGCCGATTTTCCTAATCAAGAAACTGAGTGAATCAGCCGCCCGTTCTTGGCTTTCCCATCCTTTCGACCTATTGCAAATACTTGTAATGATTTAAGGTATCCGTTCACGGAGTTATTAGAACTATTTGAGTAAGGACGGTGTTGGAGTGAGTTTAAGTTTAGGTTCAAGTTTAAGTTTAGACCCAAACTTAAACTTGAACCTAAACTTAAACCTGAACTATTGATTAGCAACGCCCAATTCCGTGAAAGGTTACGTTTTACGTACCGCAGTAGGTGCAGTAACCGACGTCACCATCAGACGGTGGCTGGCGGTAGGGCTGGTTGGCCGGCGATTCTTCATAGGGTTTCGACAATGCGGTTAGGAGACGATTGAGCGGCTCCAGATCCTGGTGCTCTACGGCGGCACTCAGCGCTTCTTCGACTCGATAGTTCCGAGGTATGACCGCCGGATTGCTCTGCTGCATCATTGCCTGTGCCTTATTCCAAGCGATTCCGGCAACCGCCAAATGATGCTTCCATCGCGACAGCCAATGCTGAAACTGGGCGTCGTCATAAACTGCCGCCTGACAACGATCCATGGTCAAGTCGCGGAACGTATTGGTGAAATCAGCTTGATGACGATTCATCCAGTCTAACAATTGGTCAACCAGCGACTGATCATCGCTTTGGATATCTAACATTCCCAGCTTGCGACGCATACCCGACAGCCAATTCTGCTGATAGATGTCCGGAAACTGCCGTATGACCTCGGTCGCCAGGACAATTGCTTGGTCTGTATCATCATGCAGTAACGGAATCAGTGTCTCGGCAAAACGAGCTAAATTCCATTGACATATTGCTGGCTGATTTTGGTAGGCGTATCGACCCTGATGGTCAATTGAACTGTAAACAGTACCAGGATCATAACCATTCATAAAAGCGCATGGTCCATAATCGATCGTCTCGCCTGCAATCGACACATTGTCGGTATTCATCACCCCATGAATAAATCCAACCAGCATCCACTGAGCCACCAAAGCTGCTTGACGTTCGGTGACCATGCGAAGCAACTCAAGATAGGGATTGGATGGATCTTTGATTTGCGGAAAGTGGCGGTGGATAGTGTAATCAGCCAGTGCTCTAAGAATTGGAACCTCCTGTCGTGTGGCCGCATATTGAAAGGTACCAACTCGTAGGTGACTGGCTGCAATACGAGTGAGTACGGCACCCGGCTCGACCTGATTTCGATAAACCGGCTCTCCTGTGGCGACAACGGCTAAACTGAGTGTTGTTGGTATCCCCAGAGCGTACATCGCATGGCTGATGATGTACTCTCGCAGCATCGGACCCAACGAAGCGCGACCATCTCCGCGCCGTGAATAGGCGGTTTGTCCGGCCCCTTTTAGCTGAACATCCATCAAAGCTCCCGACGGAGTTTGCTGCTCGCCCAAAAGGATGGCTCGACCATCACCCAACATCGTAAAGCCGCCGAATTGATGCCCGGCATAAGCCTGAGCTAGCGGTGTAGATCCGGGCAGCAATTGATTACCGGCCAAACAGGCAACTTGCTCTACGGTGTTCAGCAGCGTTGGTTCCAGCCCTAACAATCTGGCAACAGCCGCGTTCAAGACCACCAGCTTGGGCGCCCGCACGACGGTGGGAGCCGCAGTGGTATAAAATTCGGCTGGCAGTCGAGCATAACTATTCTTAAGATTCCAACCGGCTGTACCGGCGACACCCTTTCCTTCACCTTCCGCAGTCACGGATTCGAACTGACTGTTACCTGGTGAGCGATGTTCCATGGCCATAGTCTCAAGTGGGTGGTCATCTTCCAAGATGATTTACCGCTAGGAGCGTATCGGCGGTAGCAACAGCGGCGGACAAAACAATCTGCGAGTGGTTTGGCTGCCACGCTAGATGTGTCAGGATTGTAACGCACATAGTTCTATTTGGCGATTGGGGCGACCACACCAATTTATCCGCGACGTTCCACATGTGCCAACAACAATGCCAAGTCGGCTGGCGTGATGCCACTGATGCGACTAGCTTGATCCAGATTCACAGGCCGAATCTTTAGCAGCTTCTGCCTGGCTTCTGTTCGCAGACCGCGAATCGATTCGTAGTCAAATCCCTGCGGTATTCGCTTGACGGCCATTTTCTGCTGTCGTTCTATTTGCAGTTGCTGACGATTGATATACCCCTCGTAGCGGATATCCCAAACCACTTGATCGGCAATATCAGCCGTGAATAGGTTTAATGCGGGTAGATGCTGGCACATCTCCTGCCACGTCACCTCGTTTCGCCGCAAATATTTTATTCCATCCACGTTATCCAACCGAAATTCGGTCAGCATATCGATAACCGACTGAATCTGATCTTCCTTGTCACGCAAGCGCTGTTGTCTGGCTACATCGACAAGACCTATTTCAGAGCCTAATTGTGTAAGTCGGCGATCGGCATTGTCTTGACGCAGCAACAATCTGTGCTCAGCCCGGCTAGTGAACATACGATACGGCTCATCGACTCCCCAAGTGACTAGATCATCGATCAACACCCCAAGGTAGGCCTGATCACGCGAAAGGACCATTGGCTCCTTACCTTTTGTCATCAGCGCCGCATTGGCTCCAGCCAGAAGCCCCTGACCGGCAGCTTCTTCGTATCCGGTTGTGCCATTGATTTGCCCAGCAAAAAACAAGCCGCTAACCTTCTTGGATTCAAGGCTAGGTTTAAGCTGCTCGGGAGGGCAGTAGTCGTATTCAACTGCATATCCGTAGCGCATGATCTCTGCACGCTGCAAGCCTGGTATCAGCTTTAACATTCCAAGCTGAACATCGCGAGGCAGGCTAGTGGAAATTCCGTTGACATAATACTCAGTAGTGCCGCGTCCTTCCGGCTCTAAGAAAAGCTGATGTCGATCTTTCTCCGAAAAACGAACTACCTTATCTTCAATCGAAGGACAGTAACGTGGCCCAGTTGAATTGATTTGACCGCTGTACATGGGAGCCCGATGCAGATTATCCTGAATCAACCGGTGTACGGCATCACAAGTATAGGTGATGTAACATGGCAATTGAGGTGCTGGCAAACTGGTTGTCAGAAATGAAAATGCTTGCGGTTGATCGTCTCCGGGTTGCAGTTCAGTTTGTGAAAAGTCGATCGTCTTGCCGTTCAGGCGCGGAGGTGTCCCCGTCTTGAAGCGATCCAACCGAATCGATAGCCTCTTCAGCGCACCGCTGATCCCCTTCTTGGTGCACTCCCCCGCTCTGCCGCCCTCGGTCTTGGACTCGCCGGTGTGCATGATTGCCTGAAGAAAAGTACCGGTTGTCAAGACAACCGCCCGCGCGCGGTACAAGGCATCGCCCTGCACAATGACACCTGCGATGT
>DAIRSD010000376.1:0-4946 GCA_036804625.1 Aureliella sp.
TCGAGTGCATTGGGAATTTGGATTTCAAAAACGGCTCGTTGTTTAAATTGGAAATATTCGTGTGCCGCGCCGGTCATGATTTTCTGAGCTGCGGTATCGTCAGCCAGCGATTCCCCCTGCTGAGCCACACCTGCTGCAGCGCGCTGAGCTGGCATGGACGGAGCCACTTGTTCAGCAGGTGCCACTGCTTGAGGTTGACTGCCGGAATCTTTACATCCGGCTGACACTAAGCAACTGGCTAGCAGTAGCAACCAGCTCTGCCGATACAGCTTCAACCTGTTTGAAGTAACCGTTGTTTCTAACTGGCAGGAAAATCTGTTCATCGCTGGCATCCTTGGTAAAGAGTGTATTTCGAATTACTATTGTGGACTAAGGCCAGTGACTATGTTCGAACACCGGCGATCGCACAAAACGCCCACTACCGTTACGATCGGTAGCGACTGCAGATTAAATACTAGCGGGCTGGACGCGTGATGCCAACTACTACAAGCGATGAATTGCCGCATTGTCCCTGGATCGCGAAGTGGCTAGCGAGATTCGAAGCTAGTAGGCGTTTTCCTGTCGCAGGACGACACGGAAGGTTTGCAGCAAAATTTTGATGTCCATCCATAAGGACCAGTGCTGGATGTACTTGTGGTCAAATTCGATGCGTTTTTGCATCTTGTCCAGTGTTTCAGTCTCACCACGAAAGCCTTTGACCTGGGCAAGACCGGTGATGCCTGGTTTGACTTTGTGACGCAGCATGTAGCCGCGAATCAGCTTGCGATAGTGCTCATTGTGAGCGTTGGCGTGCGGTCGAGGTCCTACCAGTGACATGCTGCCATCGATCACGTTGAACAGTTGTGGCAATTCGTCCAAACTGGTCTTTCGCAGAATAGCGCCGATCCGAGTGATTCGAGGATCATCTTTCGTTGCCTGCTTGACCTGCGCACCGTTATCGCAGGAGCGCATGGTGCGGAACTTCCAAACCCAAATCTGTTTACCGTCTAAACCGTAGCGCAATTGCTTAAAGAATACTGGTCCAGATGAAGATCTTTTGACCAACACTGCGCATATCAAAAATACAGGCAACAAGAGAACAACCCCAACGGTTGCGGCCACCACATCAAATGCGCGTTTGACGACGCCGTCAACCCCGTACAAGGGCGATTCAAAGACGGATACCGCAGGCAAGCCGCCAATGGAATTCCATCGGGAGTGCAGCAATTCAAATACAAAGAAGTCAGGTACGATGTAGACACTACAGGTTGTATCAGCCAATTGATCTAGCAGCCAACGAATCCGGGACTCAGCTCGCATTGGCAATGTGACGAAAATTGTATCAAGCTGTCCCGATTTTGCTAACGCAATCATTTCATCCAGTTTGCCCTTGAAAAGTTCAGCAGCCTCTGGCGAAAGCTCGCGGCGTGTTTGTGCACGATCGTCATAAAAGCCGACGACCTCCAAACCGGCTTCAGGGTTGGAGCGTGTATTGTGAAGCAACTGTGCCCCCAATTGATTCAACCCTGCAATCGCGCATCGTCGACGCGTCCAACCCGTCGAGAACAACATTTCCGCCGCAATCCGAAATAACATGGTTACCAGACCCAAGCAGGCTCCGGTCAAAAACATCCAGCCCAGAATACTGCTTCGAGCGAAATAATCGCCTTGTCGCGTGAAGAAGGCAACCAGCGACAAGCACAATACGGTCAATGTCCAGTTGGTCAGAACTCGACCCAATTCGATGTTGGCCGAACGCGCGGCACCTTGGCTGGTTATATTGGAAAGTTCGCTAATGATTAGATAAAAGACCACTGCGACTGCGATGGCACCTACGGAGTTTTGGCTGGCATACTGCCCAGCCGCCCACTGACTCAAGTACAGCGATGCCGCGATCGTGCTGGCTTCTACGGCGCGTTGCAAGGCTTTCACGGGTGAATGAGCCTGTCGAATTCTAAAGTCGCTCACTTGGATGCTCTCTGGTAAACGTGTATGTTCCGGAAAATGAAGCCACCCAGGTGGCTATTCTCCATTGCGATGGGTAGCTATCAGCCTTCTGCGTGAACTGAATGAACCACTGCTCCAATTTCAAAACATCGATGCCCCAGATACCTGCACCGAACAACGACAGCCCTAATCGAGTGGTTCTGCAGCTTGATGTTTATCTGTTCGCTGGGAAACAATTGTTCATGAAAATAGAAACCAACACCACTTCGCGATAGATCTTTGATCAAGCTTGCTGCCGAAATGCGACCAGGTCGGGATTCGGCCAAAGATGCCAATCCTTGTGGGCTACTGATTACTTGTAAATCCGCCTGACGCAAAACGGGACGCCGCGCATTGGTTCGATGATCAAAAATTGGCTCAGAACTCTCATCGCAAGCGGTGATTTTCTCACGCAGTCCCGGCGGCAGCTCAACCAACAGAATGCTAGCCATGCTTGTCTCCCGACCTCTTCTGCAACCCAACCCACGAATCCAGCATGTCAGCGTCAAATTGCTTTCCGCGGCCGGATTCCATGAGATCGAGAGCTGATTCTACAGAGCAAGGGACCAAGTAAGGGCGGTCAGAGGTGATCGCCTCGAAGACGTCTACAATGGCACACAACTTAGCCCAAGGGTGGATTTCTTGGTCAGGTACAGAACAAGGGTAGCCGCTTCCATCAATGCGCTCGTGATGCTGATACGTCATCATGAGTATGCCTAGATTCAGGTCCTGCTGCGGTGCCAGCTTTTCAAATCCAACCTGAGGGTGACGGCGAATGATTGCCAGTTCTTCTAGGGCGAGCTTGCCGGGTTTTTTCAATATTTGAGCGTCGATATCAATCTTTCCGATGTCGTGCAGTAATCCGCCGGCTGCAATGTCTGTTTGATCCTTAATACTTAAGCCTAGCTCCTTGGCTAGCAGCACGGCATACATGCTTACGTTTGTCGAGTGGGTAAATGTGCCGTAGTCATGCCTCAAGACATCAAACAGTTCTTCCAACACAATGTTCTGGGAATTGATAACCTTGACCGCGTTCTCGGCAAGATCCATCGTGACCTCAAGCAGTTTGTCGGTATTCTTCGCCTCGGATCCCTTAAACTGCTCACTCAACACATCTCGAACCACTTCGCTCATCACGTTCAAACGTGTGCTTATGGGTGATCTTGAATCCGTTGTCAAGTCGCGCCATTGGTCCCGAAGATACTGCTGATAACGCTGTTGGTGCTTTCGATCGACAAACACCTTGAATTCGTCGCTACCTTCTTGAAGCGTCTCGAGAGCGGCCCAATCTACAGGTTGGTCTTCGCGAAACAACAGCGTGGCTTGATCTTTAGCTCGACGGCGCACGTACAGATCGACACCAAGCCAAGCGCCAGGCGTAAGTGTTGCCATGCTGATCGGTAATAGACTTAGTCCGCGCGACACAGGTAGCCACTGGGGTGCGTGCCATAAAAATTGGGGTCAACGAAGAAGTTTAGGCTAATGGCTGGGACCAAGGCGGCGATTTTTGCAATGAACCTCGCAGTTCTGGCGGTGATCGCATAGAATAGGTGGCAGAAACGGAGCATCCCCTACAACCTGACTGTGGACTTCCTAAATGCCCAAGATTCCAACTCGATTAGAAGATCTGTTGCCTTTTTCCGCTTTTGAAAAAATGGTTGACGTCTTGCAACGGCCTGAACTGACCAGCAAGGTTCGCGACGCTCTTTCCAAAGTGGGACTTAAAGAGGTACACCCGTTGGAGCAAGTTCAAGAAGCTTGGCAACAGGCCAGAAGCTGGCTAAACACGATCGTTGATGATATCAGCAGCCATCAGCATGCCGATGGCGGACGCTTGATCAACGCTTCCGGACAGTTGTTTCTTGCAAGCTTTGACCGCGTCCCCATGTTGTCGTCAGTCGGCCTGGCGCAGGCCAGAGCTGCTGCCGCATGTGCCGATTCGCGAGCCATTTGGCAACGATCCAATCAAGTGGTCCATCAAACGCTTGGCCTCAAACACTACACCTGGGTTGACAACCCTTTGGCCGGCTTGCAAACAGCCGCCAGGACCTTGGGTACTCAGGGGGTTGTTATCGCGCGTTCGGACAGTATTCGACTGGCGGGGGTAGGCGATATTCATGCCGGTTTGAAAGCTAGTGGGGCGAAAATCACCGAAGTTGGTGCTGCCAATGGGGCAACCATGTCGGATTGGACCGAAGCGATTGCTCAATGCACTGGGCAACCCTTGCTTGCCCTGATCAGCCCCAATGGCTTACCGACTCAACAGGCCCAAGTGCATCGCCAGCAGGTACTTGAAGTTGCAAGTCAATATGGAAATCCGGTCGTTGAGCTATTGGCGGACGGTTGCACGAGTCCAACACTTCATCAGCGCTGCGGATTTCCGTTGATTCGACAACCAGAGGGGACAGTCAAGCACTGCGTGATTTTCCCCACGCACTTCCTACTGGGCGGAGCGCGTGGTGCCTTGCTTTTGGGTGACGAACATTCGATCGGGTAGATTCACCGGAGTGCGGAACAGTTGGGAATGCTGTTAGATTGTTCTGCTTTGCCCGCAAATCTTTTGGCTTTGCAAATCGCAAACATTCAGGAGGGTCTAGATCAAGGTATCATCGGCGGACTGATCGCTAACCCTGAAAATCTACGTCACCGTTGTCAGCGACTAGCTATTCAACTTAATGGCATTGGGCCTATTATCCATGCGCAAGTGGTCGATCACAGCGTCACGATTGGTCCGTCACCCTGGCAGCACTACCGACTGATGGGCTCGGCGGTTCAACTTGAAATCAATACTCCCCTACAAGCCGAATATGAACGCCTGCAAAACGGAAGTTCAGAATGCGCTGCCATTGAAGTTCAACGCCAAGCTGACCATCTGCTGGTTGCTCTGCGTTTTGTTTCCCCAGAAGATGATCACCTAATCGTGACGAGTTTTAGAGGTTCACCTGCGTACACCGCCCGATTCAAAATTGAATCCTAAGCGC
>DAIRSD010000377.1:0-4904 GCA_036804625.1 Aureliella sp.
CATCCAGTTCTGCCTTGATGCCATTCCCTACGTCGTGTCGTTTGTGGCCACCCTTATTCTACTAATGATTTCCGTTACGCAAGCAATCTATTTTGGTTTTTTTTGGTTGGTTGTTTCCTTGGCTGCCCTGATTGGTGCGGTACTAATCATTCGTAAAGGCGGATTGCACGGCGCGGGTCTCTCGATAGCGGTCCGCAGCGTCAGCACCTACCGAACGATCGTATCCTACTGGAAAACTCGTCCCAAACGCATCGCCGAATATCCGACAGACGTGATCCAGGTTCAGTGACAAGACAACTATCATCAATTTGACGAAGGCGTTTAACGTGTGCGGAATTGTAGGACTAGTAGACTGGCGACTGGATGCTCGCAGCGCGACACAGCAAGTGCGCGTGATGACAGATCGTATCGTGCATCGCGGGCCAGACGACGATGGCCACGTCGCAGTCGATGGTTTTGCCATCGGCATGCGCCGCCTTAGCATCATCGACCTGGCAGGTGGCCACCAACCCATCGCCAACGAAACGGGCTCAGTCCATGTCGTCTGTAACGGAGAAATCTATAATTACCTTGAATTGCGGCACGATCTAATTGCTCGCGGACATCGTTTCACCACCGAATCGGATACTGAGGTCATCGTCCATTTGTACGAAGAGTATGGCGATGACTTTTTGACGCATTTGCGTGGCATGTTCGCTTTGGCAATTCTAGACAATCGTAACTCGCCGCGAATCTTGTTTGCTCGGGACCGATTAGGCAAGAAACCGCTTTTCTATTCTAATGATTCCAACTGCCTATGGTTCGCCTCCGAGATGAAGTCGATTCTGGCTGCTCGTCCAGAGCTGTCTAAGCCCAACTACAAGGTGCTTGGCGAGTACTTGCAACTTGGGTATATCCATCAGCCTAATACGATCTATCAGGCTATCCAACGACTGCCCGCTGGCCACTACGCGGTCTGGCAACAGGACAAGTTGAATATCCAGCCTTACTGGACACTGCGATTCCAGATTGAACCATCTGTATCCGATGCGCAGTGGTGCGAACGCCTGGACGAGGCCTTGACGGAAAGTGTCCGTATCCGCTTGCGAAGCGACGTGCCGCTGGGTGTCTTTCTAAGCGGCGGCCTGGATTCAAGTGCGGTAGTCGCCTACTCCAGTCTATCCGGTCTCAAGCAGCTCCAAACGTTCACCATCGGATTTGATCGAGCCGAGTGGGATGAGTCGTCAGATGCGGCTCGCATCGCCAGACATTATGAAACCGAGCACCATCTGCTGCGATTGTCGGAATCCGACATGCGAGAGTCCTTTGAATCGACTCTACTTAAAATCATGTACTTCTGCGACGAACCGTTTGGAGACGCTTCCGCACTTCCAACCTATCACGTCTCTCGTTTGGCCAAACAGCATGTGACTGTGACGCTCAGTGGCGACGGTGGCGATGAATTGTTTGCCGGATATTCCAATTATCGAGGCATGTTGTTTGCAGAGAAATATCGAAAGCACGTTCCCTATCTGATTGGCCGACACCTATTGCCCTCCAGCATTCGCAGCATATCTCGGCTTTTGCCGGGCAGCCTGGGATACCAAGGTCTTCGATTCGCCAAAGTCTTCCAGGATAGTGCGCTGCCTGTGCTGCAGGCCTATCGCGACAAGGTTTCGATTTGGACCGCTAGCGAATTGCATGAACTGTTGAGCCCAGATTGGTTACCACAGGTAGAGTATCTTGGAGATCAGTTTCTTCCTACGGAATTGGATCGAATTTTTCAACAGTCAGACCGCGACTTGATTAGTCGGTTGACCGAAATCGACATTCGATCTTATATGCTGGATGATATCTTGGTCAAAGTCGACCGCATGAGCATGGCTCATTCTCTCGAGGTCCGATCTCCGCTGCTGGATCATCACGTGGTGGAGCTGGCGGCACAGATGCCCACCCGAATGAAGATTCGCGGCGGTCGAGGCAAGTATGTATTGCGGCAAATCCTAAAAGATAAGCTACCACCTAGCGCGCTGCGCAAAGGCAAGCAGGGTTTCAGTGTGCCCCTACGCGACTGGTTCCGCGGCGACCTGGCTGGCATGGTCAATGATTACCTAGGACCGACGGGCTATTTGCCAACCGATATATTTAATCCCAAAATCGTTGGCCGTGTTCTTAGAGAACATCAGAATGGCACGGTGGACCACTCGCGAAAAATATGGCTGCTTCTGGCATACGCTGCTTGGCATCGTCAGTATCAAACCGCTGATAGCTTCTATAGCAACCCTCAACGAGCGGAGGTCTTGCCATGCGAGTCTTAATGATATGTCCAGAACTGCCAAGCGATAACAGCCCCGGGAGCATGGCACCTGGAGCCAGACAGATTCGTTCGATCCGCGAGGCAGGATTAGACGTCCACGTTGTCGATATGCGAGGGATTCCAAAGCTAAAGTATCTCCAGGTCTTGCCCAAGATAAGGGGGCACCTGAAGCGTGTTGATATCATTCATGCCCACTTTGGATACTGTGGCTGGCTGGCCCTACTTGCGCGACGCACCACGCATCGGAAGGTACCCATAGTAATGTCTTTCATGGGCGACGATCTTCTGGGGACACCCTATAACGCAGCTGGGGATTTAGAGCGATGGAGCCTTGTGGCAGCAAATTGGAACAAGAGCATTGCAAGTCGTTATGATCAAGTGATCGTCAAGAGTCAAGAAATGGCCGACCGCTTGAACCCGATTTCTTGTCATGTCATACCAAATGGAGTGGATACAACGGTCTTTCACCCGATCAATTTTTTCGAGGCAAACCATCTTTTGGGACGAGACCCAACTAAACTAAAGGTGTTATTCCCAGGCAATCCCGCCAACCCGCGAAAAGGATATGCCCTGGCTGCCAGTGCCGTGGAACTGGCCAGTCAAAAGCTGAATCGTGGAATTGAACTGGTACCACTATGGGGAGTTCAACCGGATCAAGTCGCACTATACATGAACGCCTGCAACGCCATGCTAATGACCTCTCTGATCGAGGGCTCGCCGAACGTCGTGAAAGAAGCCTTGGCTTGCGATCAATGCATCGTTGCGGTTCCTGTAGGTGACGCTCACCAACTTATCCAGGGTGTTTCTGGCTGTCACTGTACGCAGCGCGATCCACAGCAAATCGCTCTTGCGCTATCAGAGATTCTTAGCTCGACATCACGCTCATCTGGACGTTCGGCGATCGAAGCTAAGGGACTTACACTTTCCCAGGTCGCTCAGCAAGTGATCAACGTATATCAAGAAGCCCTCAATATAGAACAGTACGATCGAAACAAAGTCATTCCCGTCAGACCGGCTCAACCGAGTCATCACTCTAAGGTTGCTTCCACCAACTCAAGACAAGTCCCCTCTTAGGATTCACCCCGTGTGTGGCATAGCAGGCAGTTTGAAACGCGAAACAAGCGGACCTCATGCGTCCAAGCTGCTGGATGGTATGCTGCAATCAATCTTTCATCGCGGCCCTGACCAGGAGGGACGTTTGCTGGATGGGCCCTTAGCAATGGGCATGCGACGTTTGAGTATCATTGACATTGCTGACGGTAGTCAACCGATGTTTGACGAATCCGGTCGCTACGCAGTCGTCTTCAATGGTGAAATCTACAATTACAAAGAGCTTCGGCAACAGTTACTAGCACGCGGTCATCGCCTGACAACTCATAGCGATACCGAAACAATTGTACATCTGTTTGAAGACTATGGTTCAGGCTGTTTGCAGCATCTTCGTGGCATGTTCGGTCTGGCCGTTTGGGACAAGTCGCAACAAGAATTGTTCATTGCCAGGGATCGTCTGGGCATCAAGCCTCTCTACTATGTGCAACTGAGAGATCAATTCCTGTTTGCATCGGAAATCAAAGCCTTGCTCGCACATCCTGAAGTGCCACGGGGCGTTGACCTGACAGCGTTAAGCCATTACTTGTCGCTGAAGTATGTTCCTGCGCCGAACACTCTATTCTCTGGCATCAAGTCGTTACTACCTGGCCACTGGATGCGAGTGAAAAACGGGCGCATCATTGAAACTCAACAGTATTGGGACCTGAGCTTTGAAAAAGCTGAGCCTAAGCTTGCTACTGCGGAAAGTGAAGCTCTGTGGGTTGACCGCTTAGACAACCTGCTACGCGAAACGATTGCCATTCACCTGCGAAGCGATGTGCCATTTGGAGCGTTCTTAAGCGGCGGGCTAGACTCCAGCACGATTGTCGCTTTGATGGCTCAGCAACTATCCAGCTCGGTCAAACCGGTCTCAGTAGGATATGATGGCGCGGGTGTTCAAGACGAGTTACCTTATGCTCAACAGGTTGCGGATGCATTCGGTTGCGAGCATCACACGCTGAAGATCGGTTGCCAAGATTTTCTAACTCTTGCTGACGCCGTCCTTTTTCATCTGGATCAGCCGATCGCCGACCAGGCCACCATTGCGACTCCCATGGTTGCCAAACTGGCTCGGCAACATGTCAAAATGGTCCTAACCGGCGAAGGCGGCGACGAGCTGTTTGCTGGCTACGCTCGTTATGCGGGTGAGCGCTATTCTCCCTACATGAGCTGGTTGCCACCGGCTGCGGGCCAAGCGATACGAGCAGTCGGGGAACGCTTGCCAGGGTTGCGCCGAGCAAAAATAGCCATCGGTGCATTGACGATCGGCAATGAGGCTCGACGTTTTGCAAATTGGTTCCCCATGTTCAACGACGACTCAAAGAGACAGCTACTGCATGACAACCATCACAATCTGCGTGCTGGCTGCGAATCGATTTACGCTGATTGTTTGTCTAGGTGCGACGCTACTGATCCGGTGGATCGGATGCTGTATGTCGATACAAAAATGTGGTTGGTGGACTATTTATTGCTTCGCGGTGACAAATTGACTATGGCCAATTCGCTGGAAGCGCGTGTA
>DAIRSD010000378.1:0-4897 GCA_036804625.1 Aureliella sp.
AATTATGGAAGGTGCCAGCTACGACATGCTTACAAGCAGGACCAACCTCCGTGGGCAGTCGGTGACGGATCTCAGCGGCTGCTCGACGCGTAAACGTGATCATCACAAGTCGCTCGGGAGCACAACCCTGACGCAAAAGGCGTGCCGCGCGACCGATGATCGTTCGGGTCTTGCCGGTACCCGCTCCAGCCAACACCAAGATGTGTTGGTTTTCGCATTCAATCGCAGCTTGTTGTTGAGCGTTGTAATCCATTGGGTCTTTTGCTGGTTCAAAATATCGTTAACAGTAGGCTGGTTACTAACAGGGCACATGAACCGCTTAGCACCCAAAAATCGCTTCTACGTTACCGCGCAAAAGCTGAACTCCTAGTTCACAGGCTCGCCGTTCGCTCCACCCCAAATCCAGAATAAAATGGTCAGCCAACACAGAAGCCAGAGTGCGTTTGAACATTCGGAACTTGGGTAACGCGAACTCGAGCTTGTACATGTCGCTGTAGTAGCCGATCAGCTTGTTTCTAGGAACCGCTTCCATTCGAGCCTGCAAATCGCAGCGAATGAAACTGGGCGTGTTGCTGTACCACCAATGTCCATGGCAAACTACGTTGGGAAAAATCCAAGAATAACTGGCTAGTTCCTGATTGGTCACGCTGGCCAACACGGAAATAGGAAAGGTTACCGTTGGGAACGCATTGAACAACTGGGCATACTGAATCAGCGATAATCGACTGTCGTACAGATCTTGACCTTGGAACACGCCATACGGATAGACTCGTCGATTGACGCCAATCATCAAGTCGAATGGCAGGTGGCACCGGCTGCAATTTTCTGCCAATTGCCAAAATACCCAGTAGGACAATCGTTTTTGATCGTCCAGCGTAGTCGTATTCGGATTGGCTAATAACGATGAAAGAGCTTGTTGAGCAGCCACATCGGAAACCGGTTCGGGTGAGAACCAGGGTGGCAAGCTGATCGCGCAGGCTTTGGCTCCACGGCTTGTAAAATGCTCGAACCGCTGCGAAAGGGACTGACGAAGATCGGATAGTTGTGATAATCCTATACCTGAGCAAGCCTGCAGTCGATTAACGACGGATGATTGGTTCAAGTGAAAGACCAGATCGTCGGTGCGCAAGCAGGGAATGTATCGCCCGGTATCAAAGCCCTCCAAGCTGTCATCAAAGTCGTTGGTTAGGAAGACGCTTTGCAGTTTGGATAGACCCAGCACCTGATCTTCCCAATTTGGCTGAGCCATTTTAGCTTCCGCCGTGTCGTAGATAAATTCCCAGTTGCCGCTGTCGATTCGATCCACTTCGATGCCAAAAAGCTCACGGACCGCTTCCAGCAACCAGTGGAACTGAATGGTATTGTCGATGTTAGATAAACCAGTCACTAGACATTCGACCTTTTCTTTGGCCGACAATTTGGGGTCTTCAATCGCAGCTTGGGACAGCCCGGCAGAATGGACCAGTTCGGTGTAATAATGATAGCCCAGCATATCAGCCAAACTAACGCTGGCCGGTCGCAACGGATTGATATGAGTGTGTGGGTCAATCAGAATCTGGCTATCAAGTTCCTGATAAACTCTGTCTTGGAGATCGCGGCTCATGGATAAACTTAATGGAGTGGAAAAGATCTTAAAAAGTCTGTCACCAACAAACTAATTCAGTTGCTTCTGATCGCCAACTTTGGCTAATCAATTGAGCCGACGAGACTATTTCTTGCTTGCGTCCGGCTGCGACTCGCAGTCCGCGTCATCCTGTGACTGGGTTGGCGTAAAAGTAATGCTTAAATGCTCGGCGATCGCGCTGGCCAGAGTTCCAAGCTGTTGGAAGGTGAAAAACAGGAGCAAAGGCAGCAAAGTCCCAGCAAATGCAGCTAGCACGTCGGACTTGCCTTGCCCAAGCAAAAGGTACCAAAACAACATCGTCGTCGCAAAAGCGATCAATGTCTTTAGATAATAACCAGCCCAGGCTTCTGCTGCTAGTTTGAACGAACGTATGACATCCCAAGAAATCGGTTGAAAGACGCTGCCGTTATCCAGCATCGAAATCAAAATCACCGGAAACAGCAGAAACGTGCTAAGCATTGCGCCGTTGATCTGAATGCGGCCACTGCCGTCCAGTTCACCTCCCAGCCACAGACCGACCAGGTATCCGGGCAAAGCGCTAGCCATGACGGCACCGGCAATAACGAAAATATCTGCTGCGTATTCGTAGACGTTAAAGCCAGGCCATTGCGAAACGCGAAGTTGTCGGTTCGCGGCGGATTCTAACAACGCCATAACGGTACTGAACATGGGAAGAACGGTCAGCAAGCCGACCAGAACGGCCGCCAGCACCAAAAATATTTTGGATGGGTCGTTGATGCCGTGATGGATGCCGGCAAAAACAACCGCGAACATCAGGCTGTAACCCAGCATAAAGCCTATCGCCATCGTATCTTTGAAGAAGCCAAAAGTCCCCTGCACAAACGTGGCCGTATCAAAGTCTTGGCCAAAGTCGCGTTGATTGTATCGTTCGTCCTCTAATTCGCTTTCGGCTAATTCCAACATCTGTTGAGTTCGCAATTGGCGACGGCGATCGATCTCCCGGATCGCATCATCGCCGGTCAGTGGAGCACTGGTATCGAAGTTGTTGTGCCTGATGCTGACATGGCTTGGCTTCCAATTGGCCGGAGGAGGAGGCACCTTGAAAAAAGTAAAACAATCGGGGCATTTGGTTTTTGTGCCTTCATCTCCTTGATTGACGTAGATCAGCGTGCCGCAGTTAGGACAAGCGACGCGGTACTGAATCTGGGTCGGTTCGGCTGGCTTGGGGCTTGCCGGCGGCAAGGGGTGAAGCTGCAGATCGACCAATTCCGGCTACAGAGCGCGCAGGTTGGTGCTGTTGATGGGTGGCATGTTCTGTAGCGAATCCATAGAGTTTTGTAGCGAATCTAAAGAGCTACTTGGCGGTAGAGCCGACTTTTCTAGCTCGACCAGTTCCGGCAAATCATCGTCAAAGATCGATCTGGCTGGTGTAGGTATTGGCGCTTTGGATGGCCCTTCATCTTGTGCCTGCTGCTTGGCTTGACGCCAACGCCGCTGTGCGTCCTTATCGTCGCGGATGGACTTCGAGGATTGAAGCCGCTGGTCGATGTCTTCAATGGCAAGATTTTCTAGCTGCAGATCCTGTTCGTCAAAAAGGCTTGGGCGGCCTTTCGTGTTTAAATCTTCAGCAGATGGTTCTGGCGGTAGCGCGATTGCGAATTGGTGCTGGCAACGAGGGCAGGTGACCGGTCTACCAATGGCTTTGGATTTGGCCTTCAACCGTTTCGAGCAGTTGGGGCATTGAAATTCAATCAGTGGTTGAGACGCTTCCGACAAGATTAGACCTCACTGGACCAACGGGGACCACTGTCAAGTTCACCAATCCATGATATCAACTGCTACAATAAAGGCTATTGTCGGCAGAAGGTTGATCTGGCTAAACTGCTAGATCCATCTTTTGAAGCATCAAATCGGCCTTCGGGATATTCGCAGGACATGCAGATGTCGCAATCATCTGAAAAACCACTAACCGTGCCCAGCCAAGGTAGACTGGCTGGGGTTGATTATGGTAGTGTGCGCGTCGGTATTTCGATTTGCGACC
Organism: Aureliella sp.; assembly: GCA_036804625.1. Taxonomy (GTDB): domain Bacteria; phylum Planctomycetota; class Planctomycetia; order Pirellulales; family Pirellulaceae; genus Aureliella. Next base: position 3,627 of record DAIRSD010000378.1, read on the forward strand.
CGTCTCAGCATTTCGTTAATCCCTTGGAGACCTACCCCAGGCGTAATGCGGACCTTGATTCCCAGTATTTTGTCCAGCTTGCCCGCAATGAACGGATCGTGGGTTGGGTGATTGGTTTACCAATCCATTGTGACGGCCAGGAAAGTCAAAAATCGATGGAAGTTAGGCAATTTGCCAATTGGTTAGGCGAGCTTACCCAATTGCCTTTTGCGTTTGCCGATGAGCGGTTCAGCTCCCGAGAGGCAAGTAATCTTCTGCACGAGACCGGTTGGAGTCGCGACAAAAAGAAGAAAAACTTAGACAAGATTGCTGCTTACCTAATTCTGGAGCATTTTCTCAGGAGTCGAACGTCTGACGAGTTTCGGTCGTTGCAGGATTAGCCCCCCCCTCTGGAGGGTGTTTCATGGAATTCACCCAGGATTGGGGAACTTTTGGTCCGCAGATTCATCCGAAACATAGCGTTGGCGGCAAGGTTCAATTGGAATTAGTCTTGCGGCTTAAAGCAAAAGGGGTGTGAGGGGGTCAATTGATTAGACTGAAAGATGGTTTGGTGTTAGAGCCGATCCGTCCCCGGTTGATCCATTGACAGGTTTGAAACAGTTTCGAGCGGAAAAATGGATGAATTACTGAGTGCCTATTTGGACGGTCAACTGACGGCAGACGAACTGCGTCGGGTGGAGTCCCTTTTGGAGGAACCAGCGGCTCGCCAGCGTCTGGAACAATTGCGTTCAGTTGGTTTTCAACTGCAAGCCTTGGCCGCTGAGCCCAGCCGCGGATTGTCAACAGATTTCGCTAAGCGCGTAGCCGCTTTGGCTGTCCAGCGAAAACCCTTAGATCTGAGTGACCAAGCTGGCAGTACCTCTGCACCCAAAACCCTGCCGAAGTCAAGAACAAAAGCTACGGGATTGCCAATCAAAGTGCGAAGTGCTTTCGGGCTGGCGGTAGCTGTAGCGGCGACTATTTTGCTAGCGGTTTGGCTTCCCAGGTTGTTCCATTCGCCGGACTCGAATATGCCCATGGCTGTTGACGCTGCGCCTGATGCGAGCGTGGAAGCACAAGTTCAATCATTGGCCGCACTACAGCCGTCTGAGGCCATGGATCAACAGGCCGCAGGGAAGGGTGATTTGGTTGCGTCTGGGCGTCCCAGCAGCGTGCAGCTTACATACACGATGGTGCTGGATGTCGAGATAACCCTGCAAGCGGCTCAGCAGCAGTTGCTCCGATCCATTTTGGCTAAGCATGGAATTCAGAGCGCCAAGACTGTAGTGGGT
>DAIRSD010000379.1:0-4893 GCA_036804625.1 Aureliella sp.
GCCACAGCCAGAAGCAATTCTGACTAACCCCTGGCAAGCAGCACTGTCCCCAGGGATGAAGCCCTGCACTAGCATACTCAGATTGCCAATCTGTTACTCGCTTCAACTATGGCCCCCGATAACATCTGAGTGTCCCCAGAACCCTCCCCGATAACATCTGAGTGTCCCCAGAACCCCTCCGCCCCAGAACCCCTCCGTGTCTGGGCACCCCTCCTGGGGGCAGTCCTGCTTGCCTGGGGCAGGAATGCACTGGGGACAGTGAACGTACTTGGGGGATTTATTTTTGAGAAAATTGCAAAAACACTGTAAGGTTTGACCCCTTTCTCCCACTTGACCCCATTCTCCCACTAGTTGTTGGCCCACCAATTCGCCCAGCGTCTTTCCATTGTGAAACACACCGAATTGGGGGATGGCTGGTAGTTTGGCAGGAGTACGCAGAATGGCTAGGATCGCTCGTGAGTCTCAGTTTGCGCCCAGTGAGATGGCTATCGTGCATGTAGTCAATCGCTCGGTACGCCGAGTCTTCCTGATGGGCGAGGATCGCATCTCGGGTAAGAACTACGAGTACCGCAAGGCGTGGATCGAGCGGCGGATTGAACAGCTAGCCGCTTGCTTCGGGATTGATCTACTTTGCGTTTCCATGCTGGAGACAGCGCAAGTACGTGGAGATCGAAGAAGTGGAATAGAAGATAACAGAGGTAACAAAGGTATGTGCAGTTACATGGGGAAACAAGAGATGGAACAGTTAGTTGCGGAGGTTGCAAAGGTACTTGCCGACGGTGGGCCAGCGCGATCCGGCATGATTGTTTGATCCAAGTTTACCGCTCCTCCAGCGACCAATGGGTTGCCCGAGACCGACTTGCAACATCGGCTAGCTGGTCTCACCTCTAAAGACTATTGCAGATACTAGCGATTGGTGGTGCTGAGCTTTCCGTCAGTAGTGTGCTTTGCGTGTAACGATAGAAGTTTCCGGAAGCCAGCTTCGCGAGGCTGTGTGGACTGGGTGAAGGCAACTTGCAACTGCTCCTGGTCGTCGCCGCGTTGGGTGACCTGAAGCGATACCGACAGGTTGTCACGAAGGCTTGACGATTCAAATCCTCTGGGTCCATTGAGTACACAAATGAGTCCTTCGGGGCGTTTTGTGTGCAAGACGATCCAGGGCTCGGTTTGGCCGTCCAGAAAATAGCGAGCATGAGTCGCTTCGTCCCAGCGCCATCGCCCGCCACCGACCGCTTGATGCACGGCTTGAATAAAAACGCTCAGCGTCTCCGCTGGCCAAACGATGTCACGTCCAGCCGGAAAACCTTTGCGAAGCGCATGCCAACGCTGTTTAAGAATTTGCCAAGGAGCCTTTGCATTGGAACCATCGGTTCGATTTTCGATCTCATCTGAGTCGGTTGTCTTTCCAAGAAAAGCATGAGCCGCCTTTTCCAACCACTGCCAGAATTTTGGCTGGTCGATCTCGCTGAGTTGGTTGGGACGCACTTGCAGTTCCATCCAAGCACCGGCAGCTTTGGCTCGCACACGGGGCTCATTTCCGTATGCTTCCACACCCTCCAGTTCGTTCAGCGTTGACAGACGAACAACAGATTCCAATTAGGCCTTAGTGAACGATCGTCGAGGCACTCGAAATTTTAAAGTCACAAGCCACGTGTCCGCCGTGATTGCATGCAGGAACCATCCACGACTTTTGATTGGCCCCGACACTTCCACGATGCTGCGATTCTCCCACTGAACCGGAGCAAAGCCATCCAATTGTTCGATCCGGTCGATCAATACTTTCAGAATCTGACGATCCCATCGTATTGGCTGACCAGACCGATCGGTACTGTCGGCGCAGTGCCAACGTCGCCCGTCCGCCTGCCAAGGCAATAGCGTATCGCGTCCAATCTGCTCCAGTTCCAGATCGCCTTCTTGCTTTTGATGAACTGAAGAGGGATCGTACTTTTCACGCTCATGATACTGGCCTTGATGAATCAGTTCTGCAAGGGCCTCGCCAGTGTAACTGCGCAGCCGACCATCAACTACGCCCCGGCGCTTCCTGACGGGTTTGATTGCGTGGTCGACCAAATCCTCTGGCGTGCCTGCAAAGACAACCTGCCCACCTTCAATTCCAGCCTCAGGCCCCAAATCAATAACCCAGTCGGCACATTTGATTACATCCAAATTGTGTTCGATTACTAGAACTGTATTGCCCAAGTCGACAAGGCGCTGAATGACATCCAGCAACTTGGCAATGTCCTTGAAATGCAATCCAGTGGTCGGCTCGTCTAAAAGATAAAAAGTGTGTCCAGTATCCGGTCGCGACAGTTCTGCGGCCAGTTTGACACGCTGGGCCTCGCCGCCCGAAAGTGTTGGAGCGCTTTGTCCTAGTGACAAGTAGTCCAAGCCAACATCAACCAGTGTCTGTAGAATCTTGCGAATTTTTGGTATGTTGCCGAACACTTCCAGGGCTTGTCCAATTTGCATCGACAATATGTCGTGAATGTTGAATCCATGATACTGGACGCCCAAAGTCTCCTGAGTAAACCTGCGAACTTGGCACGAGTCGCACTGAATCCATACGTCAGGCAAGAAATGCATTTCGATGCGCAGTTGGCCACAGCCTTCACACTTCTCGCACCGACCTCCGGGGACGTTAAACGAAAACTGCCAAGCCGTATAACCCAGCGCTCGCGATGCTGGCAACTGCGCATAAAGCTGTCGAATCAAATCGTAGACCCCAGTGTAGGTAGCGGGCGTGGAACTGAGATTTGCCACCAAAGGGCTATGATCGCCGCGGATAACATAGACAATTAAATCCACACCGCGAAACGCCTCATACAAACTTCTCTGGCTTGCCTGTTTGGCCTCTCGCTGTTGAAGGGCTGGCAACAGGCAATCATTGATCAAAGTGCTTTTGCCACTGCCACTAGGGCCGGTAACAGCGATCAGTGTTCCCAAAGGAAACTCTACGTCGAGATCTTTCAGATTATGTGCACGGGCTCCTATGAGTTGAATCTGTCCAGACTTACCCATTCGGCGATTGGCGGGGATGGGGATCGATAGTTGATCATTCAAATACGGACCAGTAACGCTTGCTTCATTTTTTGAGAGCGAATCAGCCCTTCCTGTGGCAACTAATTGCCCTCCCCAACGGCCAGCAGCCGGACCAAAGTCGAACACTTGGTCAGAGTTCTCAATCACCTCGCGATCGTGCTCGACGACTAACAACGTATTTCCAAGATCACGCAGCTTCTGCAATGCGCCGATTAAGCGACGATTGTCCCGCGGATGCAGACCGATCGTTGGTTCATCCAACACATACAACACTCCACATAGCCCACTGCCAAGTTGACTGGACAGTCGAATGCGCTGCGATTCGCCGCCGCTAAGCGTATTGGCAGGCCGTGAGAGACTTAAGTAGTCCAGTCCAACGTCCAGCAAAAATTCTACGCGGGTTCGGATCTCACGAATCAGTTCACCAGCAATCTCTTGCTCTCGATCCGTAAGCGTCCAGTTTGACAATTGCTCGGCCAACCACCGCAGGCTGCCCTGAGTGTAATCGCCAATCGTTAGTCCCTTAAACCTTGCAGCAGCCGCATCTGCGTTCAGACGTGAGCCGTCGCAACTCGAGCAGGCAACCTCTGCGATAAACGGATTCAGTTTGGCTCTCAGACTTGGACTCACTCTTGACGCCTGCTCCAAAGCCGGATAGACACCTCGCCACTGGAATTCCAGCTTGATCCCCTTGGATGTGCTGACATGGAACCAACGTTCTGGTGACCCATGTAGAATCTGCCGGCGTTGTCCGCTGGACAGTTGCTCGACCGGCGTGTCCAGTGGTATCCCAAGTTCTGTAGCCCATGATTCCAACATCAAGCCTGATAAGTTATGTGTCGATTCCGCAGGGCCGGTCTGCTGCTGAGCCATAGGCCACATGCGAATAGCACCCTCTCGAAGCGATTTGCGAGAATCCAGAAGCAGGGCCGGACTGGTACCTGTTTGAGTACCCAGTCCTTCGCAGTCGCTGCACCAACCCAAAGGCGAATTGAACGAGAAGGAGTGCGGCGTGAGCGGGCTGATGCTGTGCCCACATTGGCGGCATGCCAGATGTTGACTATGTCGGACCGACACCCAATGGATTTCGTCCACTCCATCCTGAGGATGCAAAGCGTGCAGTGTCCCCTGTCCCAACGACAACGCCAGCTCCACGCTTTCCGCCACCCGGCTGCGACTGGCAGGCGAAACCGTCAATCGATCGACCACGGCTTCCAGGTTATAACTGACGGTGCTACTGAGCGTTGGCGGCGAGTCCAACGATACAGTGCGCCCGTCGATACGCACACGTACTAGTCCGCTGGCCCGAAGGTCTTGCCACAGTGCTTGTGGATCTATATTGGCTTGCCAGCGCAAAGGAGCTGTCAGTATCAGACGTGTGCCCTCAGGCATGGTCATCAAATGCCGGATGATATCGTCAGCCGTCTGACTGGAGACTGGCACGTCACAGGTTGGGCAATACGGCTGCGACAGTCGAGCCATCAGAACTCGGAAGTAGTCATAAATCTCAGTAACAGTGCCTACCGTACTGCGCGGATTGTGCGCCACGCTTTTCTGCTCGATGGCAATGGCCGGGGCCAGGCCTTCAATTTTCTCCACCTGCGGCTTAGCCATCTGACCGACAAATTGCCTAGCATAGGAACTCAGGCTTTCCACATAGCGGCGTTGGCCTTCCGCGTAGATCGTATCCATCGCCATCGAACTCTTGCCGCTTCCGCTGGGACCACAGAAGACGCTCATCTGCCGATGCGACAGCTGCATCGACACCGACTTCAAATTGTGCTCGGTAGCACCCTCGACACTTAGGACCGGCAATGCAAGTGGCGCTTTCTTTTTCGACTTGGCTTTGCCATT
>DAIRSD010000380.1:0-4891 GCA_036804625.1 Aureliella sp.
TGTGGAGCGCGCCTGGGCATAGTTTTGGAGGGAAGCTCTCCGAAGAGTCGTCGATAGGCACCGGCAAAGCGCCCCAGTTCCCTAAAGCCAAGATCAAATGCGATCTGGGTAACGGTCGTCTGGTCGGGACAACTCGCCAAAAGCAATTGTCGAGCTTGATGCAGACGATACATGCGAAGGTACTTGATGGGAGAGGGTCCATAGCAATTCTCGAAAGCAGTCCGAAGAGTTCGCTCGGGCACGCCAGTTTGTCGCGCCAGTTCCGTTATGGACAGCGATTGGATGCGATGGTCAAGCGCAGTCTCCAAAGCCGCCCTCGCGTGGCCTCGCCAGCGCAAGAACCGACGGCTTGAGGAATGTTGAGACCTCTCTAATAACTGCCTGGTCGCCACCAGCAATTCACTTTGTAGAGTTGCCACAGCCAGCGGACATTCCAAGAGCCACGGTCGTTGTTCGGCAGCCGACAGGCAGCGGCCCAATAGAGACGTGAATCGTCGTGTCACGCTCGGCGGTGGCTTCAATAGCTGTGGTTTGGCACGCGACGCGAACTCTAATTCGTCTGGCGAATGAAATAGTAGCGAGGCGGGAATCACGACTGTGAACCATTCGTGAGCTTGCTTACTAGCCAAACAAAATTCGCCTGCGGGCGGAACGACAAAAACATGGTTCTCAGTTGCGAGCTGTCCGTTGGCGCGGACCGGCCCCGACTGCTGGAAAAACACCCAGCCGTCAGAGACAGTGGTTCCCTCTGCGATAGTCCCTCCGCCTTCGTAGCCTCGTTGAAGGCGCATGGCACCCGCAGAAGCATTTTGCAACGTCCAATTCGACTCCTCCAAAGAGCTTAATCGCATCTCTTTGGATGCGTCCTGAACCGCCAGGGCGAAGGCCTCATAGTCTTGAAAGGTCACGCAAGTCATCTACTGTTTCCTATGTCTGCCTGCGTTTTAAATCCGCGAATCATCATAGCAGCAAAATAAATTGTAATTTCGATAATACCTGGCCGAAACTGCATAGTCAACAGTTTTTGCTGACTTACGATTAATTGCGATCAACGAAAAGTAACCGTTCTTTAGTAATTCACCGAACCGAGAACCGGCCAAAGGTTTTTGTCCACCACTCTTGTTTTGAGAAAGAGGTTTCATCAACTCATGAAAATACAGCATTATTGCCTACTAATCGTGGCTGCCCTGACCCTCACGGTGCAGCTTAGCGATGGTGCCTTGGCACAGTCAAAAAAGCCTAACATCGTTGTTATTTGGGGTGATGACGTCGGCTTCACTAATTTGAGCATCTACAGTCGTGGGGTGATGGGTTACCGCACACCGAATATCGATCGCATTGCGAAGGAGGGGGCAGTATTCACCGACCATTATGCGCATCCATCGTGTACCGCTGGCCGTGCCGCTTTTATGACGGGTATGTATCCTATTCGTACCGGACTGACTTCGGTAGGCATGGTCGGTGGCCCGCGGTGGGCATGCAGGCTCATGACGCGACGCTAGCTGAAGTACTCAAGACGCAAGGCTACGCCACTGGTCAGTTCGGCAAGAATCACTTGGGTGACCGTAATGAACACTTGCCAACAGTACATGGTTACGATGAATTCTTTGGTAACCTGTATCACTTAAATACTGAGGAGGAGCCAGAGGATGAGGACTATCCAACAGATCCAAAATTCAAGGAACGGCATGGACCACGTGGGGTACTGCATACTTATGCTACGAATACGGTAGCCGAAACGGTCGATCCTCGGTTTGGCAAGGTTGGAAAGCAGCGAATTGTCGACACAGGTCCATTGACCCGCAAGCGGATGGAGACCGTGGATGAAGAGCTAATCCAAGAGGGTATCAAATTCATGGATAAAGCGAAGACAAACAACAAACCGTTTTTCATTTGGTTTGCAACCACTCGCATGCACACTTTTACGAGAGTACCCGAAGAATACCGTAACAAAGTTAAGCAGCACACCAGCTACCATGATGACTATGGCGCAGGAGTGATCCAGCATGATGAACACGTAGGTATGATCCTGAAGCATTTGGAGGATATGGGGGCTGCGGACAACACCATCGTGATTTACTCGACCGATAACGGTGTCGAACACTCGACATTCCCGCACGGCGGCACTACGCCATACCGATCCGAGAAGATGACGACCTGGGAAGGTGGAGTTCGCGTTCCGATGATGGCGCGTTGGCCTGGTAAAATCCCGCCGGGATCCGAATTAAACGGAATCCAAAGCCATGAGGATGTTTTTACTACCTTGTCGGCAGCAGCCGGAGTACCCGACATACGTGAGCGAATTGCCAAGGGCGACAAGCTGGGCACCGAAGTGGAGCACAAGAACTACATCGACGGGGTGAACAATCTCGATTACTGGGTGGGCAAGTCGGAAAAGTCAGCCCGCGATGAGTTCATCTATTACATGGAATCCCGGTTGATGGCTATTCGAGTCAACCAGTGGAAGGCTCATTTCGCCACTCGCGACGGCTATTATGGAGCGACTACGAAACTTGAAATTCCATGGATCTTTAATCTACGCCAGGATCCTCACGAAAGCTACGAGCAAACACCTGGACCTCGGGCGACAATATCGCAGCAAAAGACCTACCTGTTTAACGATATCATGGATCGCTTGGGTGCTCACATGGCCAGCTTGCAGAAATTCCCACCGAAACAAAAAGGTTCCAGCTTGAGCATCGGCAATTAGGCCGGCGGGCGTTTTGACTTCGACTACAATCTTCGCCGAAGGCTAACATGCCTTCGGTGAAGATTTTGACATTGGTCACTGAATGCCAGTAGATCTTAAACCTCATCAACCGGAGGAATTTCAAATGACGCATGATCCACTTTGTCGCCGCGAGTTCTTGGCTAGTTCGGCGGTTGGTGCCGCCAGCCTAAGTCTGACTGCAAATCAAGCCTCAGCCGCGGAAAGCAGGAAGACGTTTACCATCCTGCACACCAACGATCTCCACTCGAACTTGATCGGAATGGGACCTGCCTTGGATTATACTCCATTGCAGGTCAATAATGATAAGACTTTAGGTGGATTCGCACGTCTAGCGACTTTGATCGCAAGCAGGCGCGAAGCACGCAAGAGTCTAGGTCCGGTACTAGTGCTGGATGGTGGGGACTACAGTATGGGTACCGCCTTTGGTGCTGCCATACGCGAGACGGGTGCTGAACTGCAACTGATGTCGCAAATGGGCTACGATGCTACCACCATTGGTAATCACGAATATGACCTTGGCCCTGACGGCCTGGGTATGGCTATCGACGTGGCTGTCAAGGCAGGTCGAACTCCGGCCATCGTCGCTGCGAATACGAGCTTCGCAGCGAAGGATGCAGAGCTAACCGATCTTCAGCGTCTAGCCAAGCAAGGAGCAATCCGTCCCTACGTCGTGATCGAGCGAAGTGGCATGCGATTTGGTATCTTTGGATTGATCGGCAAGCAGGCTGTTTTCTACGCTAGTGGTGCTGGAGCGGTCACGTTTACCGACGGAGTTGAAGCGGCTAAGGAGATGGTGAAGGTGCTTCGCCAACAAGAGAAGGTGGACGTGGTTATCTGTCTGAGCCATGGGGGGTTAGATCAAGACCAGAACGGTCGCTTCACGGACGGCGAAGATGTGCGATTAGTTCAGGCCGTGCCCGGCATCGATGTGGTCATCGGCGGCCACACTCACACCGCACTCCAAGAAGCAATTATCGTCAACAATCGCACTCCAGTGGTCCAAACGGGAAAGTACGGCGAGAATCTCGGTGAACTAGTCATTACCTTGGAGGGAGGCAAGTTACAGGTTGATTCCTACAAGCTGCATCCCATCGACGATTCCATCGAAGGCGATCAGGCCATGGCGGATGAGATTGAAGTATTGACGCAGACCGTTACTCAAGTCGTATTTGCGTCACGTGGATACCGAATGGACCAGCCGCTGGCTGTGATTCCTCGAGACCTGTCTAACTCCTTCACTGACATCGCCGCAGGTACCATACTGGCCAACCTAGTGACCGACTCGTTTCGAAAGGCTACCCAAACCGACATCGGCTTCACGGCCAATGGCTTGATGCGTACAGGGTTGATTCGAGGTAACTCCGGGGTGCAAACGGTGTATGACATTTTTGCAGTAGCACCGCTTGGCGATGGTATCGCTGACACCACGGCGGGTAGTGCACTGGTCAATGCCTACTTTACAGGCAAGGATCTCAAGAATCTGCTAGAGTTTTGCCTACTGGATAACCCGACACACCCAGGAGAGTATTTTCCACGTGCATCGGGCATGAGGTTTCGTTATGATCAGTCGCGAGCCCAGTTCGACGTAGTGACGGCGATCGAAATTGGCGATTTGGATCGCGGTTATCGCGAGATCGACATTACAGGCAAAGACAGTAAGCTGTACAGCCTTACCTGTCCGCTCTACCTTGGGATGTTTATCTTGGCTATTCCCAAGTATACAAAAGGCATGCTGCCTCTGGTCCCGAAGAACAAGGAAGGGCAGCCGCTGCGATCAAGAACAGAGGCGCTTGCACCTCCTTCAGCTGGTAGTACTCCCGACTTGCTACCGCCCAGGGGCTCGGTGGATCCGAACAGTGTTGCTACTGTAGCCGAGAGCGGTGCGGTAAGGGAAATCAAGGAGTGGCAGGCCATTATGGACTACTTACGCGGCTTGCCGGTCAAGGGTAACGACCAGCTACCCACGATCCCAGTGGATGAGCGAGCCGCTGAAGTTCGCGCGATTAAGGTGGGATAGCGAATGGCAATTAGATTTCTCTAACTCGTTTTAGCATCTTGCGTTTGATCTCTTGCCGGGGCTCTACGCTATGAGGATAGCTTTGACTGTATTGCGCGTGATCGACTGGACACCGAGTTTGCGCAATTCTCCCAGGATTCTAC
>DAIRSD010000381.1:0-4888 GCA_036804625.1 Aureliella sp.
GAACTATCTGTTTCGCTGAGCAGATCCGGTGGTACTCTGTCTCTTTCGGCATCACGCTGAATCTTGCCTACGATCCGATCAAATTCCGATGATTGTTGTCCGAGCTCTTGCCGGGCTAAAAATGATGGTCGGTGAAACCGACCAGGCGCTTCAAGTACTTCAGATGGCTGCTCAACAAGACCCATCCCTCTATTTGACAATTGTCGAACAGGCCACCGCTATGGGCAGGGAACCAGTCGCCGCTTCGGCAAGGAATAAAGGCGTCTATCGATTGTCTGAATTGTTGAAAGCAGATCCCAACAACCAGGAGATCTTGGCTCAGTGGGCGATTCTAGTCAGTCAAGACGAATCCGGTATCAAAGAAGCCATTGACGTTTTGAGCAAACACCCCAAGGTTCTAACAAGTCGAGTGCTCTCTAGATCGCTTTCCGAGGTCCTGCGACTAAAGTTCTCAAATCAATTCCAGCGTGACAATGACCTAATCGAAGCCCTGCCGTCGCTGGACCGAGCCTTTTCCATCGATCCAACGAATCCGAATTTCCCCGCTCAAATTAGCTCAATCATTGGCAACATCCTTGAGTCTTCCGAAGCCAATCCAATCGCGTTTGGCAAGTTGGAGGAGTCATTGAATCAGTTGTTGGTTTCCGGAAAAGCTTCCGTAGCCACACACGCCGTCTGCGCGGAAATTTGTCGAGGTAAAGGACTTACAGAAAGAGAAGTCATGCATTTGCAACAAGTCGCTCGATCGGCTCCAGCCTCCGCTTATTATGTCAATCGTTTGGTAAGATCGCTTATCCAAGTCGGACAGGAGCAAGAGGCCGAACGAATAGCCAACAACTCTTTGAGCATACTTCAGGAGCGAGACTTACTTGGGGAAATCCATGTCGATGATCTAATGGATGCTTTGGGTGAGATCTACCAAAAGCTTGGACGTCCCGAGGAGGCCATTCGTGTTTTCGAGCTGAGCTTGGGCTATAACCCATCACGAACAGAGACTCGAAGCAAGTTGGTTGCCGTATATTCGCTGACCGGCGACCAAACTAAGGCCGACAACCACCGGCAAGCGATAGCCGCTTCAGAACAGATCCATCACCAACAACGGTTACTGAAGAATTGGGCAGCCAGCAGAAACCAACTTGCCAGTCCTTCAAGCTCCACGACAGTGCAGTAACTGTCGGTATTCGACACTTCTCGCTGATCACCAGGAAGTGCCTGTTTTTCAAAGATTCCTGCAATCCAGCCTAAAGTCATGTCAGAAAGTTAGGTGGTTCCGGTACAATCTGAAAGGTCGGCACAATTGACACATTTTCGGATCGATCCAAGTCGACGCAGCATGGAACTGCCTTGGCAAATCGGTGCCTGGATTCCACAATGCTATTTGCGTCGATTATAACGTTTTTGAAATCAGCTCTTCATGGGCAGGTTCCAATACCTGCGTGGTAGTACTTGGTATGCTTTCCTTTGACCCTATCGGCGGACTTTATGCGTTCTTCGCGTGGCTACAGCGGCGCGTTCGTCGCTTAGGCAAGGCACCGCAGCGCGTTGGGCGTTGGGTCATGTCTATCTTGTTCAAACCAACCGACTGGTTTCTCACGAAAGTCAATCGGCAGAAGAAGAGCGACAAAACCTCCCAATCTGACAAGTCGTACGGAGCCTTTCTACAGCTAGCAAATGCACCAAAAGAATTTCTCAACAAGTTTCTAGTGAAGAAACTTGAGCGTACCACTTTCGGGAAGAAGCTGAGCGGATTTGTGCTGGCCGTATTTCAAATTTCATTTCTCAACCCGCTGAAGTGGTTTACCAGTCTGGCAGGTGTGTTTTACGCCTGGATGGTAACCAGGGACTGGCTGAAGGTACTTCCTATGGCCATCCCCACAGGTCTGATGCTCGCAAGTTTGGCTGTCGTGTGGTTAGGCACTCAAGTCGATAGAAACGATTTAGCAAATTATTACTTCAAGCTTGGTTCAGAACAGTTAAGCGACTGGCAGGCCGGCTTTGCCACTCAAGCTGTTTCACTTTCGGGCGTCAATGAAAACTCTTCTATATCAACCGACTCGACCGAGCCTAAGGAATCCAAGCCTTTGGTCTCCAGCTATGCAGAACTTCTGTTCCGCCGCGTTCAGTTATTGCAGCCCAACAATCATAGCCGTTTTGTCGTCGGTGCCACGCTGATCGATCGAGGTGCAATCGCTAGCGGCCAAAATCGACTCAAGCCGATCGCCCCCGAGGATCGCGTCGATTATCCGCCTGCTCATGCCGTCATGGCTGCCAGTTTGATTCGGCAATACCATCAGACTTTGGATGCCACTTTGCTACCACGCATCGAACATCATGGTTTGGCATCGGTAACGTGGGAGTTCACTCCTAAAGAGGTTCTCTTGAATGTTACTGAAATGCTTTGGAATCGCGGTCAGCACGCTCGAGCACTTGGAATCTTGCAGGTGGCCGCACAACGACACCCGGACTTGAATGCAACGCTGGCCAGCCTAGCCGAAAAATCTGGACAGAAACGTCTGGCACAAACCGCAAGCCAACGAGCCATTGAGTCGATGCAGAAAGCCTTGAAGGCAGACCCAAGAAATGCCGACATGCGTATCAAGTTGATACAACTGTTTGACGCCAACGAGCAGGGGATGGCTAATGCTGAGGTCTTGCTGCTTGACGGACTGAAGTATGGCCCCGACATAAAGCTGACTAGGGCGCTGTCAGAACTCTACCGCGTGCGTTTCATCAAACAACTAGTTGCCGCCGCATCGGTTCAAGTGGATCTTGAACTTCTTGACAAGGCGTTTAGCTTTGATGCAACCAACCCCTTGTTGATCGATCAGGTACGGATGATTCTTCAGGGCGACCAAAAGCAGCGACAAGAACTTCAGGAAGGACTCAATAGAATCCTTACCACCGGCAAAGCCACCGTTGCTACACACGCCATCCTTGCCGAATTATGGATTGAACAGAATCGCCCAGAGCTAGCCAAATTGCACTTAGAGCAGATCTATGCATCGGCACCGCATTGTGCTCGCTATTCTGCTGCTTTGGCAAAGTTGTACGCATCTGGAGGACGTTTGGAACTCGCCTTGCAAGTCGCGACCGATTCACTAAATCACTTGGAGCAACTTAAGCTAGAAAAGGAACGCTTTGTTGACGACCTGCTGGAAGTGTTAGCTGAGATTCACTGGCGATTGGACAACGTCGACCAGTCCACTGCCATGCTGGAACGATGTTTGACCGTCAATCCCAACCGCGAGACAGCCAGAAAACAATTGATTAAAATATACAACCAGAAAGGTGACGTTTCTGCGTCGGAAAAGCATCAAGCCATCCTTACAGAACTGGCCAAGAATGAAGCCTCAGATGCAAAGAATATTTCCGATGCACAAAAATCCGCAACTGTCGTCGACAGCCAAAACTAACGCACTTTGACCTATGCTTGCTCCAAAATGCACGGTGATGCGCCGCACCTAACTGTCCAGATCCCCCGCACCCTGGTGGCTAGAACCTTTAACTCGCAAACGATTTTATGCGACCTTTTGATCCAGTAGATTTCTTTCACTCGGCACTCAATCCACTGTTGCGCCTAGGCTGGCTGCTGATTACGCCGCTGTTATGGATCTTCGGCCTAATCGCAGCTATTACCTTTAGTATGATTGATCTCTTGCTCGGCAAGTCAGACGGTGAATCCGAGGAGAGCGCTGAGACCGAACCCAAACCAGGCGTCTACGGATTCATGTTGGAACTCGCCAGCATACCCAGGGCAATCTTCGACAATCCAAGAGTTGGGCGTTTCTTGCAGAGTGACTTCGTCGAGAGAATCACCGACTTCTTAGGCGGCTTCTTCCAGATCTCCTTCTTTCAGCCGGTGAAATGGCTAGCCGCTATTGCCGGAATGGCGATGACGTGGGGCATATCGCGTGAATGGGGCAGAGTTTTGATCGTGCTATCCCCATTGATTTTCGTGTTGGCAACCACGCCAATTGTTTGGTATGGCGGACGGATGGATCGTTTAAAATTGTATAACCACTATCTTGACTTGGCCGACCGACTGCCAGCTAGTTGGGATACTCAACCCGAAAAAACCAAAAGCTCGAGCTTAACCCCAACCAGTCTTAGTTCATCAGCCACCGCGCCTGACAGTACCGCGTTGCGACAACAGGAAAGGCAGCAGGCTATCAATGCATACTGCGAAATGCTTTACCGTCGCGCAATGTTGCTATTGCCAAACAACGACAACCAGTACGTTGTTGCTTCGATTCTGCTTTCCCGAGGAGCAACCGAATTGGGGCGTTCTACCATGCGTCGAATGGCACCCGATCACCGAGTGGGCCTACCGAAGGCGCACGCTGCAATGGCTGCTAGCTTGTTGAGCGAATATCGCAAGGAGGCGAACCAGGCCGTCCTGGAACTGTTTGTACATCATGCGGATGCAGCCCTGAATTGGCGTGACACCCCCATCGATACTTTGATTGCCTTGTCAGATCTTTACTGGCAACGCAACAATAGGAATAGATCGCTTCAAGTATTGCAGGTCGCAGCCGGGCGAGATTCGCGGTTATACACTCTGTTATTTGAAAGAGCTGCGATGACTGATGACGTTCTTCTTCAATCTCGAGCTAAACAACTTGCATTGGCACAACTGCGCGATGTGTTGATTAAGCAACCTCGAAACGATCAGGCTCGGGTGCAAATGGCCCAGATTCTTAGCACCAGTGACGATGGTCTGCCTATTGCTGAGAAGCTGCTTGCTCAAGGCTTGGCGCTTGGCCCAAACAAGTATTTGACTCGTGGCCTATCCGAGGTCTATCGCCTGGCTTTTCTGCGTAAGTTCCTCAAAAGCAACCGCACCAGCGTTGAACTCGACTTATTGGACATTGCCATCCGAATCGATCCA
>DAIRSD010000382.1:0-4854 GCA_036804625.1 Aureliella sp.
TTTCGGGCGGCCACCATGATATTTCGCATCACCAGAACGAAGAGGAGAAGCTGCGCCAGTATCAATTGATCAATCGTTGGCACGTGCAACAATACGCTTATCTGCTCGATCGGCTGCGCGGGATGCCGGAAGGTGACAGCAACGTTTTGGATAACTCGATGATACTTTACGGATCAGGACTTCGTGATGGCAATAGCCACAATCCACGCAATTTGCCAATCGTAATTGCGGGACGGGCAGGTGGAAAACTGGCTTCGGGACAGCACATTGCCTACAGTCCCAACACACCGCTGTCGAACCTATACGTGTCGATGTTAGATGCGATGGGATGCCCGGTCGAACGTTTTGCAGACAGCACCCAGCGGCTACCTGGCGTTTTGGCTTAGCCCTGACAGGTTTCTAGGCTTTAGTTTTGAACCTTCGGTCAATTGATCACCTGGGTGGATGACCACTTGTTGTCCTTCGGTTAATCCGTCAAGCACTTCGGCATCCATATCGTTTCGATGACCAATGGAAACCAGTTGTGTTTTGGCCACACCATTTTGATTGACGAATACGGCCCATTCTGTGCCTGTGCGAAACAGTGCGCCGATGGGTACCTTTAATATGTCATCTGCCTCCCAAGTTACAATCGAAGCTTCGACTCGGTATCCGTCCCCCAGGGCAGAAACGTTCTGATCATGCTCAAAGTCGATGATCACGTTGATACGCTGTTCTTCAATTCCTAAGGCAGAAACCTTGGTAAAGGCTGAAGGTTCGATCAACCGCACTTTGCCTTCCAAGTTTTGTTGGCCACCCCAGTGTTCCAAAATCACTCTTGCCCCCGGACGCACCTTGACTGCGTCTGTCGACAGCACGTCCACTTCGACTTCCAAATCTAACGGATCGCCCAACTCCAGAAGAGGAGCACCGGCGGCCACGATCGTGGCACTCTCCTGCATCACCCTGAGGACTTTTCCTGAAATAGGTGAAAGAATTGGAAATCGAAAAGCTTCCAAATCCGAGTAGTCCGGTGGGGATTGGGTGTGAATTAGGGCAGCTCGTGCCAAACGCAGTTCGTAATCGGCGATCTCGCGAGCAAATTCAGTCTCTGAATGATCGGCTTGTGCTACATCCAGCGCTAATTCGGCTGCGTCAACTTCTTGGTGGCTGACGGCTTGCTTAGCGAACAATGTTTGCATTCGTTCTAGTTCTTCGCGAGCATGCTCTAGCCGGTCATCGGACAACTTTTGCCTTGGCTCTAACTGCGCTAGCCTAGCCTGCGCAGCCTGTTCGCGAGCCCGAGCTTCTGCCAAAGCGCGCGGATCCAGCAAGTTGGGATCTGTCGGTTCGATTACTGACAAAGTGCTTTCTCCGGCTGACACGGTGTCCCCGGGCTTCAGATCGATGCGAACCAATCGACCGGCAACAGGCGTGGATACCACATACTTTTCTCGAATACGTGTTTTTCCATCATCTTGGACTGTCAAACGCAGTGCGCCGCGCTTGACAGTAACCAGATCGACAGTCACTGGCTCAGGTCTCAGCAAAACACCTACCAGGCCAACGGCTATCAGCCCAGCCACAACAACTCCAAGTGTTCTTAATATCAAATTGGAACGCATGATTTCTACAGGCTATCAACTACTCTGGTGACTTGAGAACAGCGATCATATCCAAACGCTTGACGTGGCGCTGGACAACCAATGACGATGCGATCGTGGCTAGTAGGACATCCAAGGTTTCACGATACCAGGTTGCCGAACTGACCACGTAAGGTATGCGATACATCTCCGTTTGCATGCCTAAGGTTGTAAGCCACGTTAATAGGCTGCCAATCAATAGTCCCACCGGAATTGCTACCGCAGTGATCAGGGCCAGTTCACCCAATAGAATCGCCGAGACTTCGGTCACGGTGAATCCTAGTACTCTTAAAGTCGCCAATTCTCGCGCGCGTTCCGCCAGAGAAATTCGCACCGTATTGTAAACGACTCCACAGGCGATCACGCAGGCAAATAGTATGTTGAAAGCTTGAATTTGCATCTGATTTTCCGCAATCGTATCGTTAAAACTTTGGATGCTGGCCTCTTTCACGGCAACGCCGGAGATTCCTGGCGGCGTTTTGAGTGCTTGATACAAAGCCGACTGCTTGACATGATCGACCTGCAGCCAAGCACCAGAGGCGACTGGGTGCTGATCCATCATTTGGTGAATCTGTTCCACAGGCATGTAGGCGTTCATTCCACCAAAATCGCGAATCAGACCGGTAACCTGAACGAACACCTCAGGACGCCGGCCTTCCATGACTTTCAGTTGTACTTGGTCGCCCAGTTGAACATCAAGCACTTGGGCAACTTTCTCCGAGATCAATAAACCATGTTCGGGTAACGGCTGTTGAAGCTGCCGGGTGTTAAATAGGTTCATCAGTTGTCGATCCGAATCTAAACCTATCACCGCCAGTCGACGCGAACGCGAGCCAGCTACCAGACGTACCGGCAGCGCGCGAAACGGCTCGACACGCATGACACCTGGTAAATGCCGGATTTCACCAACGACAGCTCGTGGTAACGATTCGTGAAAGGTGACCATCACATCCTCGCGCTGACAGGTACGGAACTGAAAGTCGACCAGATAATCCAATGCGTCTCGCATGAATCCGCCTACGACCAGCACGGAAGTGCCAAGGCTGATACCTAAGCAGCTTAGAGTCGACTTCCACGGGCGCCGCTGGATCTGACGCAGTACCATGCGCAACGTTCGCGAAATCCAGCGACTGGGTAACCATCGTTCGATGATTGCAGTATTGTAGCGCGTTGGCGGTTCGGGCCGCATCGCTTCGGCAGGCGGCAGTCGCACTGCCGCGAGTACCGCTCCTAAACTGCCCAATGAAGCGGCCACCAAACTGATCAGCGACGACAGAAGTGTCCAGCGTAAGTCGAGTTCAAACTGGAAGATTGGAAATCGGTAAAATGAAGTGTAAAGCTTCGTCAGACCATGTCCCATCCATGCCCCAACAGCCGTACCCAACACTGCCGCCATCAATACGATCAGTGCGATCAGCTTGAAGTAGTGCCAACCCACCTGCCAGTTGTAGTACCCAAATGCTTTCAGCGCAGCAATCTGGTCTCGCTGCGTTTTGATCAGTCTTGAAAGGACGATATTCAACAGAAACGCAGCTACAGCCAGAAAGACAACGGGCACGATCATACCGGTTCCGCGCAGTTGCCGGATCTCGTCGTCCAGATATCGGGCAGACAGTTGCTGATCGCGTCCAAAAGACCCAACACTGCCCCATGGATCAAGCAACAGGTCAACCTGTCGAGTCACTTCGGCCTGGTTCGCATCGTACATCAATTGCAGGCTCACGTCATTGAATGCTCCTTTCATGTCAAAGGCCGCTTCCATGGCGGATTGTGGTACCCAGAATACTCCGAATCGGCGCGCATCGGGAAGGATCTGGCCAGGCTTGATCTGAAGGACGTACTCGGGTGACAAGGCAATGCCGACGATACGCAAAGTTCGCAGTCGCCCATTTAAGATGGCCTGGACAATGTCTCCTGGCTTCATCCGATGCTCCTGAGCAAACGACTCTCCCACTAGCACCTCCAAACTACTGCCCGGCTCAGGCATTCGGCCTCGCCGCAAATAGATTTGATTCAGTCTCGGCTGCCGCGAATCGGGAATTGAAATCAAACGTGCAGTAGCCGGTTCTTCCAGCCCAGCCACGATCATCGTGACATCGTACACGATTCTAGGATCGACCTTGGCCACTCCTTGGATTTGCTCCAAACGGCCAACCAGTCGCAACGGAGCACGCTGGATTGTTGCGAACAGATGTGCAAAGTTGTAACGACTATAGTAGGCGCTTCGAGCCTCCGAAAGTGAGTTCAGCGTGCTGAGCGACATCACACAAATGGCAACACCCGATGCGATCACCAAACAGACCGCCAGCGCTTGACCACGCAAGGTCCATAGGTCGCGGACTAGTTTGCGGTTGATTGCGCGCATCAAGAGTAGTACCTCTAAACAAGGCTCGGGGAACCCCCGGTCAGCCCAGCCATCCTGATTACCACTGAATTTGGCTAGGGGCCAGTTTACTTTCGTTGATCCGCTGTGCTGCGATGCGACCATCGGACATGCTCACAACGCGATCGGCCATCTCTGCAATCATCGCGTTGTGAGTGATGACGGCGGTGGTTGTGCCCAGTTCCTGGTTGATTCGTTGGATCACCTCTAGCACTCGCACGCCGGTGGTGACATCCAGCGCACCGGTAGGTTCGTCGCACAGCAAAACTACCGGACGCTTGGCAATTGCTCGAGCGATGGCAACGCGTTGCTGTTCACCTCCCGACAATTGAGATGGAAAGTGATGACGGCGATCCGACAGGCCAACCAATTCAAGTGCATCGATCGGACGCATTGGGTCCGTGCATATCTCTGTCACCAGCGCAACGTTCTCTTCGGCGGTCAAACTGGGAATTAAATTGTAGAATTGGAAAACAAATCCAACGCTGCTGCGTCGAAATCTAGTAAGCTGAGCATCGGACATGCTTGTCAATTCTTGATCGCGATAAAAGACCTGTCCGGAAGAGGGAACGTCGAGGGCTCCCAAGATGTTCAGCAAGGTAGATTTACCGCTGCCTGAAGGGCCAACCAACACCACAAATTCGCCTTCGTAAAGACTTAAACTGGTGCCGCGCAAGGCATACACGTCTACCTCGCCCATTCGATAGATGCGCGTTATTTGGCGTGCTTCAAAAACGACGGGTCGCATAACCATTGGATAACTCGACCACTAGCTCTTTCGAATTAGCGTTTAAGAATTGAACTCTAGTTGTATTCTATCCCAGCTTGGCCAGAATTAGCAGCCGACTG
>DAIRSD010000383.1:0-4846 GCA_036804625.1 Aureliella sp.
GTGGTGGAAGAATAACTAGATAACGCGGTGGACAATTCAAATCGACGCTGCAGGCCCCCTTAGCTTGTCAAGCTTCAAAGTCGAATTCAAGTGATCGTTGGAATTGGGCACCGGCAAGCGAAAAAATGGATAGTGATGGTCGAAAGCTCAACTGGCCGGAAATGTACTCGATTTACGTGAAGCTGCTTGGTGTCTGACGTAACGTCTGGCATTCTCCTAGCGGCTTGGTGAGTCAGGTTGCAACGACCGTTAAATTCCGATGGTATAATTTCAAACCAACCTGACCAGTGAAACTTATACACAAACTTGTTCTACGATTGAATTTTTTAATGAGGCTCATCAGTTAAAAGGATCATTTATGTTTCGTTGTTCCAATTCCAGATCGGCAATGTACGCGATGACGCTGGCTCTGCTTTGCTGCGTCTCCTTGCTGGCTACGATAGGATTTAGCCAAAACGCAGGCTCCACAGTATCGTCCGAGAAAAAACAGATTACACCTCCGAATATCCTTGTCATCATGCCAGATGATGTTGGTTATTGGAACGTCGGAGCCTACAGCCACGGCATGATGGTTCCGACGCCCAACATAGATCGTCTGGCAAGAGAGGGAATGCTGTTCACGGATCATTATTCCCAGCCCACGTGTACGCCGAGTCGTGCAGCATTCATCACAGGGCAGTTGCCTATACGAACCGGTTTAACGACAGTTGGGATGGCGGGATCACCGATTGGTCTCGATCAACGTGATCCAACGCTCGCGGTCGTATTGAAGGCACTCGGATACAAGACTGGCCAGTTCGGAAAGAATCACCTAGGCGACCGTAACGAGCACCTGCCAACCGTACACGGCTTTGATGAGTTCTATGGAAACCTCTATCACCTCAACACAGAAGAGGAGCCTGAACTAGGAGATTGGCCGAAGGACGACGGATTCAATCGACGTTATCGACCGCGCGGCGTGCTCGACTGTATTGCGACTAACATTGATGATCCGACTGTAGACGAACGCTTCGGCAAGGTTGGCAAGCAGCGGATCAAGGATACCGGACCATTAAACAGTAAGCGCATGGAAACGGTTGACGATGAGTTCCTCGATCGAACAATCGACTTTATCACACGGGCCGACAAAGAATCCAAGCCATTTTTCGCTTGGTATGCCCCTTCTCGTATGCATATTTACACCCACCTTCGTCCAGGCCGCGATAAGCTGGCAGCGAACCACTCGTCCGAGCTGGACATTTATGGCAGCGGCATGATGGAGCATGATCTGCAAGTCGGAACGCTTCTCAAAAAGCTGGACGAACTGAATCTATCCGAGAACACCATTGTAATTTACACGACCGACAATGGAGCCATGTCCGCTTGGTGGCCCGATGGCGGCAGCACTCCGTTTCGCAGTGAAAAAGCTACAACCTGGGAAGGTGGAGTGCGTGTCCCTTTGCTCATTCGTTGGCCTGCAAAAATCGCAGCAGGCAAAGTTTCCAATGGTATTCAGGAACACACCGACCTCTTTACCACGCTTGCCGCCGCCGCTGGTCGCCCTAACGTAAACGAGGAACTGAAAAAATCCCACAACGTCTTTATCGATGGTCTCAACAACTTGGAGCATTGGATGGGCGATGCTCCCTCCGCTCGAATCATTGTTTATTACTACAACGAGAGCGAGATGACCGCAATTCGCATCGGAAATAGGAAGTCACATTTCAAGATTCGGGAAGGTTTCTTTGATTACAACCGTCCTTCTGCACTGCTCTTCAACCTACGAATGGCCCCTTTCGAAAAGCTAGATGGCCAGAAAAGCAATGACTTTGCAATGAAATTGGGAGTAGCTTGGGGTGGCCAAGTGCAAGATGCGTTGGCAAGTCACCTTCAAACCCTGAAGGAGTTTCCCACGAGGCAGAAGGGGGGGACTCTCACACCGCGACCGAATTGACTGGGCTGCGAAATGTTGTGCAAGGTGCAACATTGCCGATTCGGCGAAGTTTAGCCGAAGGTTGAAAAGTCGTCGGGCTGAGTGCAATCTAATGAAATTAGCAGGATTGATTATAGCGAATATGATGATTGCGCCGACACTTTTGTGAGGGACACATCCGGTCGGAACTCGGGAAGAACATTGATGGACCTCGGTGCTCTGATTTGCAATTTAGCCAACCTAGGTAATTCGCTTGTTTTAGCCATCATTTCAGTTTGTTGCTTGACAGCTCTTTTTCAAAACTCGCTGAAAGCGGAAGAGTTGCAATGTGATTCGGCTGACGATTTGATAACGGCTGAGAGCATCCTCGCCGAAGGTGCCAACGCGCCACAGGATCCTTTGGCCTTCTCGAATGATCGCGTCAAAGTCAAGTTCGCTGTTTCGGGTGTTGCTCAAGTCTCTGGCGTTACTGGTTCGTGGTGGAATCTTTCTGAGACCTTTGCTCCTAGTGCGCAATACAAGCCGGACCGAGCATGGGGTGAATTATGGATCAAGCCAGGCGTTACCAGCGAACTCATGCTGAGCGAAGAAGCACGTGTTTATTCAGGGCTCTCGTACGTAGGCTCAGGAAACATCGGACGTGACGTCTTCGAACAAGGCAATCGAGGACTCTATGCGATAGAGGACGGCTACTTGGGTCTACGGATTGGAGATCGCAATCATTCGTCCGAATGGGACGTTTCGTATGGACGACAGCAGTACAAGATCGGCTCAGGTATGCTGATTGCTGTCGGGGCTTACAACGGATTCGAACGTGGAGCAACCACCTCTTTCGCGCGACGCGCTTGGGAAGAGGCTGGCTTGGTGAAGTGGAACAAAGGTCCGGTTTCTGTGGAAGGATTCTACCTCAACCCGAATGAACTTCGCTCGAGTGACACTCAAACACGTTTGGCAGGTGCCAAGTCGGAAATCGCACTGGGTGAGTCACAGACAGTTGGCCTGGCCTACATGAACGTATTCGAGTCAACATTGCCTTATGTTAAAGCACCCGTACAGCTCATCCCTAATGGTCGAGAGGGCCTAAACACGATCCATGCCTACAATCTTTTGAATCCCATGAAAGAGTTCTCGCCTGGTTTTAACTTTACATGAGACTACGCTTACCAGTGGTATGAGAGGATAGACATGTCATCCAATGCGTTCAGTGGTGAGATAGGCAATCATATTCAGTCGCTTCCGTTTGCTCCAAAACTGTCCTATACGTTTCGGTCTTTTCAAGGGGATGATCCCTCAACGGCGCAGTTTGAGAAGTTCGCCCCGCTGTTCTACGAAGGATCCCCGGTTTTATGGGCTACCGGATGCAACGGGTCCTTTTAGTTCATTAATTCCAATGTCCAATCACACAAGTTCTTTTTCAACTTGGCTGTCAGCCAACGAGATACACTAAGTTTCCACTATTGGCACATTCGAGCAGACCAAGAAAATAGCCCAATTCAGTTTGGTCAGGCAGGCAGATTGGTGGTCGTCGGGGGAGAACCGCAACTTGTTTCAGGCGTTGCAGATAGTCACCTCTCGGATGACTTCTATATTGAAAACTTTCGAATCCTAAATCCGAGTATGTATTTAACAACGGGCCTTGCGATTTCGAATCCCGGAACAGGGCTGCGACAGCTTGTCAACGATCCAGCCGTTTGGTACGGAATTCTTGCGTCGTTTGCTTTTCAGTACTGATAGATACGCTGGAACTCTCAGTAGAGAGTCTATTTTTGATTAGTATGCCTCACTAAGAAGCCTCCAGCTACGAACATCGTTGCTGGGTTATGGTGTGGGGTACCAATATTCAAACGGAGTGGACGGAACATGTTGCACTGCCTGGTTTCTCGTACTAAATCATCGTCATTTCCAATTTCGATTGGTAACTTTCGAAGTGACACTATGGACAATCTGCAAGAGAAACTCTGCAAGAGTCGAGCAGCGTCAAGCTCTTTTTCTTTTGAATGAACATGTATACCTGCCAGGGCCAGCGAAGAACCGTATTTTTTATAGGTTTAATTTCTTTGACAACTGCAGGGCTGGCAGGCTACTGGTACTTTTGCGAGCAGCGGGAATCAGAGCCACGAGCCGAATTGGCTCAATTGCGCCGGGCTTATCTTTTGGACGATGGCCGTTTGGGTTGGGTCGGAAGTTCCACAGCGAACTGCTGTGCGATACAGCCACGGCTACTGCACCACCATGGTCCAGTGGATCAAGACCAGGAATCTCGATTAGAGCATTGAGTGTGTCCAGTTTTGGGAAGGATAGCCACAGCATCAAGCAGCTTGTTGTACAGATGAAGTCGTTGCTCCCAACAGCGAGCACCGTACATGGCAAGCAGCGGTTGAAACGCTTCCAATGTTTGCACTGCTCCTTTAAAGCTGATCGTTCGGGGATCGATGTCGTGCTTTTTTGCTGCTTGAGCTAGAATAGTGCGAATTAGATTGTAGGCGAGAATGTGTGTCCAAATTTCCTCCCGCACTAGCTCAGGTGTCTTGCAGCGCAGGATATCCATCTGCATCGTTTATTCTCATCAATGGAAAGCCAAGTCCTGGTTGTTGTTGTGGAGGTTGCGGGTAGGCCTTCTGGTTTTCCCGTGTATCAGGCATCGATAGGGTGGAGCCATCGTAGGCCAAGACGCGGCGACCTTTCCAACGCCAGCGAGATTCGGACTTATCATCCAACGCGTGTCCCGTTTTACGGGCTACGTCTGAGTAAAACTTTTCTGGGATTCGCTTTCTGTCTTGGCAATAGGCACCTGTCTCTGCTGAGCAGGGACTCAGTCCTTGAGAGACACGATGGGCAATCAAGCGAGCAACAGCTGTACGACAGGAATGATCCTGGCTCAATACTTGCCCGAGGAATACCCATAGCGTTACAAGTGGCGTGTAGACTCGGTCG
>DAIRSD010000384.1:0-4845 GCA_036804625.1 Aureliella sp.
GTGTTTGAACTGAACCCACTGTGGATCGTTCTGTGCCTTTAAATAGCTTTCCCAGGTAACGACTGGTGCGTGACGATCCAAAACAATCTCGGTGGGCGTGCGAATCAGTGGCAGCCAGGGCAGGCTACTGGCTTCGGTGTAGTAATGTTCGGCATCTCGAAAGCCGCATAGGGGAGCCACATAATGAGTGTCGAACTGGCGGAGAGTTTTTAGATCGCTGGCATCAGGCAATTGTTCCCACTGTGGCCAGCGAGCGCGTTTGAGCGAGGCCTGCTGTTGCAGATTTTTTAAGTAGTATCGGGTGTAAAGTCGGCGCTTCCAGCGATCCATATTGTTTTCGCAGTCATGCAGGTCCATCGGCGGGGCTACAGACAGCGCCTGAAGGATACCGGCTGCTTCCATCGATAGGGACAAATGGCCCGCAGCCAGTTCGCCTAACAACTTCAGAACGATATTGCCGCTGAGCGAAAATCCGACCAGAACGATGGGAACCGCTTCGTAAATGCGTCGTGCGGTGGACAGGACGGCGGCCAGATCATGACTAGCACCAGCATGTGCCGGTCGCCACGCTAGGTCAAAGCCGTGGCCGCTGCCTCGCATATCCACTCGCCAAACTCGACAGTCGCGCAGCCGAAGTTGATGCGCTACACGCTGCATGTATGGGCTAGAGTGGTCGCCGCCTAGGCCATGAACCAAGATGGCCAGTGGAGCGTGGCTAGAGACAGGCAGCCCAAGTTCTTCGTGCACCACCAGTTGCTCGCCGTCGGGCAAGTCGATATGCCTTGTAAAAGCGTTGCGCGGAGGCCGAAATCCTTCGCTAATGCCTGCCATAAGCGTTTGCAGGTGCCCGCTTTTAAGCAAGGGATGAGGTCGATAAGGCAGCATAAGAATTTCCTGATAGCACCAGAATCTTTCCTATAAAACGGCTACAAAAGCTAGTCAGTCGAGCCAGTTTCAGCCATAATCCGCAACTCATTGAATTTGTTAACTCATTTGATCCGCGAGGGAATACCTCCGTCACATTTTACACGGCTTCCTAGCTGTTAGACAGAACTCAACGATGAAAAGATACGATGTATGTGGTTTAGGAAACGCTGTTGTGGACATCTTCCTGGATCTATCAGACCAAGAATATGCTGACTTGGACTTTGAACGCGGCAAGATGCGTTTGGTCGACAAGGCGACTCAGGACGACTTGTTGGCTCGTTTTCACAATATTGGACATGATCTGGTTCTGGTCAGCGGAGGTTCCGTGGCCAATTCGACGATCGCGCTGTCTCAGTTGGGTGGGGCAGCCGCATTTATCGGTTGTGTAGGCGACGATCGCTACGGACTGCATTATGCCGAAGAGTTCGAATTACTGAAAATTGACATGGGCAACCCTGTGCTGGTTGGCGAGTCCACAGGTACTTGTCTGGCGATCGTTACGCCCGATGGCGAGAGAACCATGCGAACCTTCTTAGGCGTCGCAAGTCATTTGTCCGATCGGCACGTAGATCACGATCGAGTAGCAGCTTCCAAGTGGCTATTTATCGAAGGTTATGTGTTTGCTAATCCCGATACAGGGCAACACGCCATTCGCGAGGCGGTGCGCATTGCCAAACGCGAGGGAACACGCATTGCCTTGACCTGTTCAGAAGGTTTTATCCCGGAAGTATTTGGTGACGCCTTTCACGAATCGCTTAGTCAGGCTGACCTGCTGTTTTGCAATGGCACCGAATCGATGGCAGTGACCAAGGCCAAAGACCCTCAAGAGGCATTTGAGAAGCTAAAAGACATCGTTCCCAACTGTGTGGTAACCAACGGGCCCGATGGAGCTTACGTCAGGTACGAAGGCCAATCGGGGCACGTACCGACTGTTGCGTGTAAACCGCGGGATCTGACCGGTGCAGGAGATATGTTTGCAGGCTCATTCCTATATGGTATCACCCATGATTATGATCCCTTGACGGCCGCGCGGGCCGCCAATGCCATGTCAGGTCGTGTCATCTCGCAAGTTGGCGCAAGGTTGCATGATGGTGTAAAAAAGTCGTGGCAGGATGCGCTGAAGGGTTAGAGTCTACCACTCCATCGGGGCCGCAGCCCAACGTGTGGGTCGGTTCGGACAATAGGGTAGGGGGCTGGGAGATCGCCATTCATGCGGCAACTACTTCAAAAGCACTGGTTTTTGGTCGGGCTTGCGCTGGCCGTGTTGATAGGAATTTCCGCTGATCAGTATTTATTGCCCGTGGCCAAGCTGTCTTGGTTGACCAGTCTGATCGTATTTGCCGTCATTTCGATGATGGCTGCACCTGTGCCGTTGGAACTGGTCAGGAAAACCATTTCGCGACCCTGGCCTGCAGTGCTGGCTTCGCTGGTGAACATGGGAGTGTTGCCGCTGAGGGGCTGGGGTGTGGCTGGGTGGCTGCCCAGCGATTTGGCAGGAGGCCTGATCGTGGCTACCTCAGTACCTTCCACATTGTCATCTGCAGCCGTAATGGCTCGTAAAGCCAATGGAGATGAAACCGTGAGCATCTTCACCACGCTGATCACCAATATCGGTTGTGTGGTCATTACACCGGTTTGGCTTGTGATGCTGTTGGGTGTCCATGTGGAACTTAGCTTGCCCGATATGATTACCCAGTTGTGTTTGGTAGTGCTTGCACCGATTCTGTTGGTTCAATTGGTCCGGCGACAATCACAGCGTTTTTGTCGCTGGGCAGATGGGCGGCGCATGGGCTTGGCGGTTGGCTGCCAGATCGGCATTTTGTCGATGGTCATGTTGGGAGCCGTTCACATGGCTGACCGCTGGCAAGCGCAAGCTGCGGCAGCTTCACCCGACGTGCAGGCGTGGGGCTATTGGAGCACGCTATTGTTGGTTGTCGGCCTGGGAATGCTGATCCATTTAGCCGCCTTGGCTGGTGCCTGGTATGCGGCGCTTTGGACCGGTGTCTCGCTGCCAGAGCGAAAAGCAGTTAGCTTTTCCGCCAGCCAAAAGACTTTGATGATCGGACTTAATTTGGCTATTGAATGCGGTGTCAACATCGTGCCTATGATTACTTATCACGTATTTCAATTGCTGGTCGATGCCCTGATAGCGCAGCGCTGGTCGCGTAGCGGCAAGCGATAAGCAAGAATAGCGAACAATTTTACAAAAATGCTGTACTGCCTGGAACTGCATATCCATATTTTGGCCTTTGCACCGGTAGTAACCATAGGATTTAAGTGCGTTTTGGCAAAAACAGGCTCAGCTAGATTCCGCTCTGGGGTGTTCCAACGCCTTCCCCATGGGCGGCCCTTAAGTTAAATTAACATGGCGCATTTAGCCAGCATATTTGCTTGCATTTCTTGTTATCCAGATGGAATCGAATCAGCAATGAAGCGGCAACTACTGATGATCCTGGTGCTGTTAAGCCTGACCGCTTGTGCCGACGGTACTTCGACCGCGCAGGAGTGGGTCAAGGGGATGTTCCCGGAGACTTCGCATGACTTTGGAATTGTACCGCGAGGATCGGATGCGGTGTACGAATTCAAATTCACCAACAAATACGAAGAAGACGTACATGTCGCCTCGGTGCGTAGTAGTTGTGGCTGTACGGTGCCTCGCATTAAAAAGGCCGATCTAAAGACTTATGAGGAAAGTGCCATTGTTTGCGAGTTCAACACCAAGTCATTTATTGGAACCAAGACGGCCGTGGTCACCGTGGTGTTCTCCAAGCCTTTTTATGGCGAAATGCAGTTGAATGTTAAGGGTAATATTCGTTCGGACATCGACACAGACCCTGGTATGATCGATTTTGGAGAAGTCGACCGAGGAACATCCCGATCAACGCAAGTCAAAATTGCGCACTCAGGTCGAAATAACTGGGAGATTACGGACGTGCGTTCGGCGAACCAAAATTTGGGCGTGACCATCGAGAAAAGCAACCTGCCTGGCAAGGTGTCTTACATGATGAACGTGAAATTGAAAGAAACCGCGCCGGCTGGAGAATTTCTAGACAATATCATTCTAGTCACGAACGAGCCTCAGTATAACTTGGTCACTATTCCTGTCCGCGGCACGATCAATCCTCCTCTGGTGCTGCCATCTCGAGTAGATCTGGGAACAATCAAGTTGGGTGAACAAGGCAAGTCGTTTTTCTTGGTGCGCAGTAAATCGCCGTTTGAGATCAAAGATATCGAATGTGACAATGACAAGTTTGTGTTTAAGAAGCCAACCGGCAAGAAAGACAAACACGTCATTCCCTTTGAATTCAACAGTGGGGACAAGGCTGGGGCCTTGCGCCAAAACATTACAGTCCGAACCGACCTTGGCGACGCAGATGGTAGCGGCAGTACGGTGATCATCGTCAACGTTACGGAAAATGGCACCTAGACCCAAAGCTGAATTTGCCATGTCGATCCACCTTCCCGTTATCGGTTCTCAGCCTACTACGGACAGCAACTCAATCGGTTGAATACCTGCGGTATCGGGCAAAGCAGGTCGTTTACCCAAGTGGCTGAGTAGATAGATTCCTAGCGGCATTGCCAATCACTTCACCGCAGGACTTTTGGAAGAGCTACGACTGGAGACGGTTTGCGACAATGCAAAGTGTCCCAATCGCATGGAGTGTTACTCGCATAAAACCGCTACATTCATGATTTTAGGCAACGTTTGCACCAGGCCATGTGGCGGTTGTGCTGTCTCGCGTGGTCGTCCTGAGACGCTGGAAGCCGACGAACCAGATCGCGTTGCAGAAGCGGCAGCTCGATTGGGCCTAAAGCACGTCGTTATCACCTCGGTCACGCGTGATGATCTGCCGGATGGTGGCGGCAAGCAATTCTATAGAACTGTTCTTGAGGTCCGAAAACGCAATCAAGCCAGAC
>DAIRSD010000385.1:0-4840 GCA_036804625.1 Aureliella sp.
CTAGACGGCAGCAACAGCTAAACGCTGCGGTTAGCAAAAGGTCAGTTGCCGACCGTCAACTCGATTAGGTCGCAGACCATATACGACCAGCCCGCCAGCCTGCTGGTTCACAATCCGATCAATCGCTACCTGTTGAACTCGACCATGCTGCCAGAATTCAAGTTCGATGATGACGGCGGGCTGCCCCTGTTTATCCAGAACGAATCACCCGGCAAAGGCAAGGAAGCCAATTGGCTGCCCGCACCCGAAGGTCCGTTCTCCATGGTCTTGCGACTTTACTGGCCGAAGGCGGAGGCTTTGGACGGAACGAGGACTGCACCGCCTTTGCAGCGAAAGTGACCGTGAGTAAGCTTGGCTTTGCAAACTACGGACCTAGCGAGGGCCATCGATCGATTCGCCAATCACGGAAAAATTTGCAAGTCGCACACGACAAGAAACCACCTAACAACGAACTGAAAAATCCAAGAGTACAGCACCAAAATGAACACGGGAAAATACAGCTCCGTCAGCGCGCTCGTTGCTTTCATCTCAGCTGTGGGGCTCTTGCATGCGCCCCGCGCACAGGCGCAGCAAACCCAGTCTGGGGATTTCGCTAAAATCCAGCAACATGTCCTGCAGCATCGCGCGTTGGAAGCGGTGATCTGGGGCATGCCGGCGGTCAATCGCGATCTGATGTACCAGGCGATGCTTCGCGAGACCAAGGGACGTGACAACCAGCTCCTTTACTGGTCCAAGTTGCTCGACTGGAAGAATCAGACCCTTACACCCAACACGGACGTCATCTATCTCACGCCGTACTTTGATACCAAAGACGTGGGCCCGGTCGTCATGGAGATTCCGCCGGCCCAAGGGGGTGCCATCGTGGGCACGATCATGGATGCCTGGCAGACGCCGCTCGAGGATGTCGGACCGGCTGGCGTGGACAAGGGCAAGGGTGGGAAGTACTTGATCCTGCCGCCCGGCTACACGGACAAGCTGCCGGACGGGTACATTGCCTTGCCATCGCAGACCTACAAGGGCTACGCCCTGCTGCGATCGATCCGCCAGAGCGGGAGCGAGGCCGACCTCGTCAAGGCGGTCGAGTACGGCAAACAAATCAAGATTTACCCGCTATCGCAGGCGGCCAATCCTCCGGCGACAACCTACGTGGATGCCGCCGGTGTCCTTTACGATGCGACCATTCCCTACGACATCCTCTTCTTTGAATCGCTGAATCGCGTGATCCAACACGAGCCGTGGCTGGAACGCGACCGACGGATGATCGACACGTTGCGATCTCTGGGCATCGAAAAGGGCAAACCCTTCTCGCCTGATGCCGCGATGACCACGGCATTCAACGAGGCTGGCAAAAAAGCCCATGCGTACATGGAAGGCAAGTACTACGAATTGGTCACCAATGGGCCGTTTAACGCAGGGATCCGGTGGTCGTTTCCCGAGCGGATGGGGCGAGTCTTCCAAGCGGCCCAGGAACAGTTCGCGAATCCCAACTTCTACCCGGTCGAAGATCGCGGACTGTTGCTGTCGTTCATCTTCTTCTTGCCCAAACGGATGGGGGAAGGCCAGTTCTACCTGATGGCATTGGAAGATAAAGATGGGAACACGCTCGACGGCAGCAAGACGTATCGGCTCAACGTCCCGGCAAATGCTCCCGTGAGACAGTACTGGTCTGCGACATTGTACGATCGGGATACGCACGCGCTGATTCGCGAGATGTCCCATGCAGCTCGCTCGTCTCAGTCCCCGGGTTTGCAAGTCAATAATGACGGATCCGTCGACTTGTATTTCAGCCCGAAAGCCCCCGAGGGCAAAGAGTCCAACTGGGTGCCGACCGATACAAAAGGGAAATTCGAGATCCTGTTCCGGTTTTACGGCCCACTGCCAACGCTCTTCGACAAGACTTGGGTGCTGCCAGATATTGAACTCGTGAAGTAAGCGCGAGCGTTTCGGCGGGGTGTGGAAGCACGTCGAACTATCCAGCCTGCGGTTCAGCGCACCGCAATCGGTCTCTTGAAATGAAGTCTGGGCAAACAAGTGCCATACCCAGTAAGGCCTACGCCAGGTGCTGCCGTGCTTCTTTAGAAATCAAGCTTTGCCCGGAGGCTGAACAACAGTAAGTCATCAGCCCGTTGTCGGCCTGGCGTTACCGCTTGCAGGTCTGCCGTGATGTGGCACCAAGGGGTGGCCGCGATGTTATAGAATCCCTCAACGCCACTCTCGTCCTGTATCGGCTCAACAACCGCCGCGAGTTGCTTTAAGGAATCGTTCACACCAAGATAGAAGTAACCGAAGCCAAACGTGTCGTGCTGGCGTCTTGGAATCAGGCTGGCCCCGCCTACTCCGATATTGGCACTCCAACGGAACGGGCTGGGATTGGTGTCGGCCAGGCCCAGGTTTCCAAACAATCCCCACGACCTTTTAGGGTCTTCGGGAGAAACGAAGACTGCCTGATCAAACCCGTATACAATCGACTGCGACCCTCTCGTTCGTTCAGTCGGAAGAATCAGACCCACCCCTGGGTCAAAGTAGGCAGATGCTTCGAGATCCAAGTACTTTCCCGTACTGTAGGTTACAAAGAGCGTTTGGTGCCCAGGCCGACCACCAAAGTCTGTTGGTAGATTGGCCCCGGCAACCAGTGAAACTCCGTTATCGAAGAAGGTGTCAAAGCCACTTACCGTCGGCGTATCGTTTGTGTCATAGGCAGTAAAGTTGAATAGCCATTCTTCATCACTGTTGAGGACCACGCATCCTGCCGCGAAAGTTGAGTAAGGAAAGGTGCGAGTCAATACTGGACTGAATAGCAGATGCGTATTCATGAACCCGTCCTGGCCCGTCGCACCGCCTGTGAAGGGTTGGCCGAAACCATCTAAGGTATTTTGCTTGCCGCCGAATATCAAGAAGGTCTCGCTCAGCGCTTGAGTGAACATGACTCCCGTGAGGGCCGTTACTGATCCGTCTGGTATCGGAACAGACTCAGCCAGAATGATCGGTACCAAAGTCCCCGCAGATTGGTTGATGTTGGTACCAAACACCGATTCAGCATGTAGATCAATAAAGAATCCCTGCCAAAGCCCCGCCTTCTCGCCATGAACGTTCAGGAGAATGTCGTTTCGACCACGATACTGAAACGTTTGTTCCAGGCCGCAACTGGCGACGCCGGAATAAAAATGGGTGTTGTGAATATCCCAGTTGAACCCACAGTCACTGATTAACGAACGTTTGCCAAGCCAGTCTCCGGTCAACTTTGACCGCTCAAGTAGCAGCCTATGGGTATCGTCATTCCCGAAACTCTCTAACCGATCAGGCGCATCCTCTTTCAGATATTCGTTACCCACTCCAGTTTCGGGTTCCTGTCCCGATGCGCAGGCGGAAACTATCATCAAGATAATCGCCCGGAAGCCGATTCTACTTAAAAAAGGCGAATTCATCTGTGCTTCCTGGCGATTTAATGAAGTGTACTATTGACCTTGCTTTCTCGCTCGACTCTGATGCCCGCTACAAAGCTAATATTTCAAACATGGAAGCAACGACAAGTCCGGACGGGACCTACACCATTCGCTTTCGATTCCCCGGGCAAACGGAATACAGTTACATACCGTAACGAAGGGTTCTATGGAGACGATTTAGAGATGCATGTTCATGCGAATGCCGAACACGACCGCTTCATCGCCGTCGGTAAGCCCACCCAGCAGGCCGCGAATCCACTGAATGTCCGGGGTGATCTCAATTGCCGGAGTCCAGCGATAGCGGTAGTAGGCTTCGATGAGCTGGGGGTCTCGCGGTCCCAGCAGGGCCTGAGGAACCGGACCAAATTCGGTCGATGCCCCCGAGTAGGCATAGCCAATTCCCCAGCGATCGCCTTTCCCGCGGCGGCTGTGCAGGACACTACTGCCTCCCACACCAACACTCGTATGCCAGCCCAAACAGTTCGGGTTGCCCCGAGCATCATCGGCGATGCCAGCACGGCCAAACAACCCCCATCCCTCTTCATGACCTCGACGGTCCGGCGGCCCGAAGACCGAGAGGTATTGATCAAACCCATAGCAGATGGCGTACGAGCTGGAAACCTGTTGCAATAGTGGCGAACCGGGCGGATAAGGATAATTCGGCTCTGCGTTAAATGCCAAGTCGAGTTGGTCTGAGTTCTTATAGAATCCGGTAACATGCTGTTCGCCAGGTTTTCCGAAGAATTTTGTATCCACCTGGATTTGTCCCAGAATTATGGCTCCTTGGCTATACAAACTCTCAAAATCAAAATACTCCGTGCTGCGTTCGATTGTATCCAACACAGATACCCCAATATACCCCCATTCCTGAGGCATGGCTGCCCCGACAATAAAAGTCGAGAGAGGAATCTGAGGAACCAGCAAAGGATTGGCAATGAGTGTTTGATTCAGAAACTGGTCGCTACCATCGCCGCCAGCAAAAATATTATTGTCTGCGACACCCACGGTTCGAGTCTTACCGGCTGTCAGAATGAGCTTTTCGGACAACGGTTGAACCAGCATGAAGGTCGTCAGGCGAGGCACTCCGTGCGCGTCCGGATCAACAGGCATTACTGAATTGAAGATCACCGGAGAAACAGCGCCCGTTTCGAAACCCACATTGCCCCAGCGCCCCCAGATATTTTCCATGGTGATTACAAATTTGCTATGAGGCAGTCCACCAAACTTGTCCAAATCAATCAACAGATCATGCCTGGAATTGCCAGTGTACTCGTAGCGGGCTCCGCCCACGATCCCCAGCGCCGGGACGTTGATGGGAGGTGGTGGATTGACGCCTCCGCCGACACCAAAAAAGAAGTGTGTGGTTCGTCCACGATACATAATTCCGCTCTTCTGCA
>DAIRSD010000386.1:0-4807 GCA_036804625.1 Aureliella sp.
GGAGGAGGAGTACTAAAATACTGGATTTCAAATCACTACCAAATCGATTCAAGCGAAATATCGCAACTTCGAAACACGCCAGTTCAACCCACGATACCCCAGAATGCCTGAACTCTATGCAATCCAATCGAAGCACTCAAGAACTATTTCGAGCCATCTCGACCGAACTGCACAAGCTTTTTGTTGGGCAAGACGAGTTGGTGCTGACCACTTTGGTGTCGCTGTTTTCTGGCGGTCATGTATTGATCGAAAGCTTGCCTGGGATGGGCAAAACGCTATTTGTACGCGCGTTGGGTCGAGTGCTAGCCTGCAAGTTTGGGCGCATTCAATTCACAGCAGACCTGATGCCGTCGGATGTCACTGGCGCTCCGTTGCTGGACATGCGCACGCAAGAATTTCGCTTTAGGCCTGGTCCCGTGTTTACTCAACTGCTTTTGGCCGACGAGATCAATCGCGCCCCGGCCAAGACGCACGCTGCGCTGCTGGAGATCATGCAAGAGTATCGCGTGACCGTCGATGGCACCTCTCACTCTTTAGAACGGCCCTTTTTGGTCTTGGCCACACAAAATCCGATCGAAAGTGAGGGCACTTACAATCTACCCGAAGCTCAGCTTGATCGCTTTATGTTTAAGGTAGTCGTGGAATATCCTTCGGAAGCTGACGAGGCTCGAATTCTATTGTTGCATAGTCAGCAAATCGACCTAAATCATCGGATGGAGACCGAATTAAAGCCGGTCACCGGACCTCAGGAGATTCAGCAGGTCATCACGGCTAACGCAGGTATCCGCATCGAACCTCAATTGGTGCAGTATATCAATCGTATCGTGCGTCAGACCAGGCATTGGCCAAGTTTCTTTCTGGGCGCGTCGCCTCGCGCAGGTCTAGCCTTAATGCAAGGCGCGCGTACTTTGGCCGCGTTTCGAGGCCGCGATTATGCGACCCCTGATGATGTGGTGGATATCGCTCTGCCAGCTCTGCGACATCGAGTGATCTTAAATGCTGAAGCTGAGGTAGAAGGCCTTAAAGTGGACGACGAGCTGCGAATGCTACTGAAGAGTGTAGAAGTGCCAAAAGGAATCGGCGTGACAGAGCCGACTGTCGAAGCTGAAATCGTAGCTCAGGTCAGCGGATAGCGTTATGCAGCCACTGCCAAATGCCGCTGCCGAATTCTCGTTGATCGACTGGGGGATTACCCCCTGGACAGCTCTACTAGCATGCGCATTGCCTCTACTGGCACTGATTTTCTTCCAGCGAATCTACCCCACTGGGCGATTGGCATGGCTGGCCTCGATACCCTTTTGGCTTTCATTGCTGATCCCTTGGTCGTGGTCGCCCAGTTGGTGGTGGATGATGGTCGCGCTTTCAGCATTGGTCATCGCCTTGCTGGCAGTAATGGATCTACTGACGCTTCCTGCGCTGGGCAGTTTGCAGGTGTCACGTCAGATGCAGCGAGTCGCTTCCCTGGGCAACACTCATCAGGTAGAACTGACCATTGACAATCGCTCTCACAGAACCCTATCTCTTTGGGTGCGAGACGACACGACTAGTGGCGACATGGAGATTTGCCCTGAATCACAAGAATTACGGTTAGCTCCGCAACAGCGCGGTTTTGCCCATTTCAAGCTAATTCCACGACAGCGGGGAGAATTCTCGTTGGCCAAGGTTTACACTCAAGTTTTTAGCCTTGGTGGTTTGTGGCGACGACTGGTTGACTTCTCATGTCCGGCTAAGCTACACGTCTACCCCAACATCAAGCAGATCGGCGAATACGCTCTACTGGCTAGAACCAATCGACTGAGCCAGATTGGTGTGCGTCGCACTCGAAAAGCCGGACAAGATAGCAACTTTGAACGGCTGAGAGACTATCAACAGGACGACAACTACCGTCATATCGATTGGCGCAGTACCGCTCGCCGACAGAAATTGACGGTCAAGCAATTTCAGACCGATCAAAGCCAACGGGTCATTTTTCTGCTGGACTGCGGCCGCATGATGACCAACGAGCATCAGCAGATGAGCCTACTGGACTATGCGCTCAACAGCACTCTGATGCTCAGCTATGTCGCCCTTAGCCAAGGCGATTCGGTTGGCATGATTTGCTTTTCTGATCGAATTCACGCCTACGTGCCTCCGGCTGGTGGTAAAGGGCAGATGAACCGAATCCTGCATGCCGGATTCAATCAGTTCCCGCAGTTAGTACAGTCACGTTTCGATGACGCTTTTTTGTACTTGTCCAATCATTGTCGACGGCGTTCTCTGGTCGTGTTGATTTCCAATGTGATCGATCAAGTTAACGCTGACGAAATACAAAATTATATGGGCAATTTAATCGGTTGCCACTTGCCGTTGATGGTCTTGCTGAGAGACCATCGAATCTTTGATGCGGCCGACAATCCGGCCCCAGACCCTGAAGTCCTTTACCGAAGTGCGGCTGCCGCTCAGTTGCTGTTGTGGCGACACCATGTGCTTCAGCGTCTGAAAGCCACAGGAACTCTGGCTCTGGATGGCTTTCCGGAAGAGATGACTGCTAATATGATCAATCAATATTTGGATATTAAGGCCCGTCACGCACTGTAGCTGCCATGAGCGACAAGACGATCGAGATGCCGGTATCGGGGATGACCTGCGTGAGCTGCGCGCGATCCATCGAGCAGTCACTGCAGCGCCTACCAGCCGTCAAACATTCGTCTGTCAGCTTTCCCAATCGGTGTGTACAAGTCACTTACGATGATCAGACCGGCAGCATGCAGCAATTTGCTGAGGTTATTCGTGGATTGGGTTTTGAAGTGCCCAAGCCAACGGCCAGCAAGTCGCTGACGCAAGCACGCAAGCAGGCAGAGCTAAATCACAACATGCAGCAGTGGCGACGGTTTGTGGTTGGCTTACTACTAACGCTTCCCGTTTTTATCATCAGCATGGGACGAGACTTTGGGCTGTTGGGACACTGGTCCCATGCGAACTGGGTGAACATGATGCTGTGGCTGCTAGCCACGCCCGTGCAGTTCTACGTAGGCGGTCCCTATTATGCCAACGCCTGGAAAGCGATCAAGAATCGCTTCGCTAGCATGGATGTACTGGTTTCGATCGGAGCTACCGCAGCATACATCTACAGTCTGGTAGTCATGCTGGCGCTTTGGCAACAGAACCGATCGTGGGGCGAGCATGTCTATTTTGAGACGTCCGCCACGATTATCACTTTAATTCTTTTGGGACGGATCGTCGAATCTGCTGCTCAGCATCGTACCGGAGCAGCTATCGAGCGCCTGATCAACCTGCAACCTGCTACCGCCAACGTGATACGCAATCTTGTGGAAGCGGTGGTTCCCGTCGAGCAGATAGAGATAGGGGAACTGGTCGTGGTTCGCGCCGGCCAGCGTATTCCCATCGATGGCCGCGTTCAGCGTGGAGACTCAACCGTCGATGAAAGTATGCTGACAGGCGAAAGCTTGCCGGTAAACAAGCGAGCTGGCGATAGTGTCTATGGCGGAACTGTCAATCAACAGGGACTGCTGCACGTTCAAGTGACCAAGCTGGGAAGTGATACGGCGTTGGCTCAGATCGTGGCTCAGGTGGAGCGAGCGCAGTCCAGCAAGGCTCCCATCGAACAACTGGCAGATCGCGTCTCGAATCTGTTTGTACCGGCCGTTTTGGCCATTGCCACCCTAGTATTCTTGATCTGGGCCGTTTGGCTTGGTGACTGGCAATCTGCTTTTCTTCGCGCGATCGCTGTCTTGATCATCTCCTGCCCTTGTGCCTTAGGGCTGGCCACGCCACTTGCTGTCATGGTTGGCATGGGACGCGGTGCCGAAATGGGAATTCTGTTCAAGTCCAGTCAGGCACTGCAAAATCTTCAGGCCGTGAGTCATCTAGTCCTTGATAAAACGGGGACGATAACCACCGGGCAGCTTAGCGTGACTCAGGCTGTCAGTTTTCCTCCAACCCAGGATGCCCGCAACAAGTTATTGTGGTTGGCCTGGAAGGTAGAACAGCAGAGTACCCATCCGATTGGTCAGGCCATCGTTGCTTACTGTAGTCAGCAGATGAACTCAAATCATCCGCCGACCCAGGTGGATACGCAGGTCCAAGACCTATTCGTTTTGCCAGGCTGTGGTGTTCAGGCGCAAGTCAATGGACAGTTTGTGCGAGTTGGAACAGACCGCTGGCTACGGCAATGCGAAGTCTCGTTGCCCGAGTCCTTGACTGAGCAGGCAAACCATTGGGAGACTCAAGCGCAGACCGTCGTATGGCTGTCCGTCGATCAGCAGGCCGTCGGCTTGATCGCAGTCGCAGATACACCCAAGCCCAGCTCGTCGCAGGCTATCGCTCAGCTTCACAGCATGAACGTCCAGACACTGATGCTTACTGGCGACAATCATCAGACGGCGCTAGCCATGGCCGCTCAGGTTGGCATAGACCAGGTCGAATCTCAAGTGTTGCCAGCAGAGAAGTCACAACGGATCATGCAGTTGCAAACTAACAGCCTAGCTCTGAACCATGTCAACCGCTTCGGGGAAGAGGGCAGGGTAGGACGGTCGAACGGTTTTGGGGTAGGCTCTAAAAATGCCTCCCAGATCAAGCGCACAGCCAATAAGAATATCGTGGCCATGGTGGGCGATGGAATCACCGATGCCACCGCTTTGGCACCGGCCGCCGTGGGAATGCCCATAGGATCGGGCCCCGGTGACGCGCGGCGCGGAGAAGCTCTTGGCCCCGGCCGGGGCGACGAGCTCGGGCTTCTGGCGCCCCGGTCGGTCGTAGCCGGTGAGCGTGAACCCTGCGCGGTGCTGACCGTCGCTGCGGCCGCAGG
>DAIRSD010000387.1:0-4796 GCA_036804625.1 Aureliella sp.
GAGTACGAAAAGGACCTGTCCAGTTTTCGTGAGGAACAAACGAAAGTCTTCACCCTATTGTATCCAAATCCTTCAGCGGTGGCTCTAGTCTTCCAGCATGTATTCGGTGATCGCGTGCAA
This sequence comes from Aureliella sp., assembly GCA_036804625.1. GTDB lineage: Bacteria > Planctomycetota > Planctomycetia > Pirellulales > Pirellulaceae > Aureliella. The sequence goes on from DAIRSD010000387.1 coordinate 121, forward strand.
CTGAATCGCGCTGATGGTGAAGTAGATGATCTGGTTGACCTATCCCAGAGATTCAATCGTTTCGACCTTGTCGATGGACGCTCTTTGGGACTGGGAAATCATCCCAATCGCACTAACAATCAGTCTGGGCAGTTTGCCAGAAATTTAGGTGGCCCATTTCAAGCCGGTGGTCTAGGGATGCTGGGTGGCTTGGGTGTTAATGGAGTTCTTCAGAATCCGAACTTCCAGGCACGCAGTCGGAATTCCGCGAACGATAGCAGAGATAGTGACACACCTCGGGTGTTGTCGTCCGATCAAGTTCAACAGATTGAAAATGCAATCGCTCAAGATGGCCAAGTTTCCGATCAGGCTCAGTCTGACTTGTTGCAACGTCGGGAGGCCACGATCTACGTATCTACCATTCGCCGAAACAATCAAGTGATTGTCAGAACTGGCGACGCGAAATCCATGGAGCAGATCACTGCACTGGTAGCTCAGTTGGACGTGCCAACGCCAACCGTACTGTTGGAGGTGAAGGTGCTGCGAGTGTTACTGGCAGACGGATTCAATTCGGCATTTGAATTCCTGGGCAGTCCTTCCAAAACCGCGACTGCATTCTCCGACGGCTCGCTTACTCCTCCCTTTCCTGGAGCTAGTGCCATAGCACAGCGTTTGGGCGATGGCTTGGGAGTGGCAGGCAGTGTCCCTGGGGCGCTGACCTTTCAAGTAGTTGACAACAACTTTCGCGTCAGAATGCAGTTGCTAGAGAGCAAGAACTGCGTCAATGCCCTAGCCACACCGCTGATACTGACAGCTAACAACGAAGTCAGTCGTATTTTCGTAGGTGACACACTGCCATTTACGGTAGGGTTTACACCCTCGCAGGTTCTAAGCACCGTGGGAGCGGTCAACGGAGCGGTAGCCGCTACCCCAATTACCGAAATGCGCGACGTAGGTCAGTCGCTATTGATCACGCCCAATATCAATGCAGATAGAACGGTCACGCTGCGAGTCGTTGAGGAAAACTCTGAACGAGTGGTTGGCGGTTCCTCCATTCCCGTTCCAGCTACCAGCGGATCAGGTGTTACCAACATCAGTGTCGATACCGTGCGTCGGCGTACCATCAGTGGCACCGTGGTGGCTCAGGATGGTATGGCAGTTGCGCTAGGCGGCATGATCGAAGAACACGACAGCAATGCTCGCGACCAAGTTCCAGTGCTCGGAAATATTCCTGGCATCGGATTTTTCTTTCGCCGACAAGCTATCAAGCAAGTTCGCAGCGAATTGGTAGTGATCATTCGACCGTATGTGTTTAATACACCAACCGAATCAGCCGCAACCAGCGAGACTTTGCTTAGTGAACTTACCAATCCATCTTCGGCTGCATGTGCGACCGGTCATGGTCTTTGCGCATTACCCTGTGCCGTGACTCGCACAGACGCTGAGTGCCGACAACGGGCGAAGTTGTTTCAGTTTCATAGTGTTTCCAATGCCAACACACAATAACTCAGGGCTAGGATGACGCAATGCACTACGGGCTATACAGTCTGATTGTACTTGTCATTGCCAGCTCGGGCTGTGTCGCCATTTTGGATGGAGCGGTGCCGCTAACCAAGATCTCTGAGAATAAGAATAGCGTAGTGCTAGCAGGGACATCCCCGCCCAGTTCAATTTCTGCCAGGGAGGCTCATGCAATTCAGCTTGCCAATTGTAACGCCCTAGATCGGTCTACAGAAATCGCAATAGAATCGAGCACACATGACGTACAGACGGTAGCGTTCACTACCACCGAACATTCATCTCGGCGGCAACGTGACCAGTTGTTCGCACAGTATCAGAAACATGCTCAGGAATGGTTGATTCAGCGGGAGTTGGACTCGGTGATCGTCAATAGAGTAGACTTGAGCAATGAGGAACTTGGAACTGAGCCTGAATCGGAATCTGCCAGTCGCTGTGATAACTTACTTAGCATGATTGCCGATGGTCAGTTGCCTGAAACATCGCCAATATCCCAGCCGCCGGAATTGTCCACCAGCATCTCGATCGACCCAATGTTATTGTTAACCGTCGCCGCGCTTGCCATAGGTGGAATGGCACGACCATTTCAGCGGTTATTGCATGGTGTCAAGTCTACCGCGGATACGACTGAGCATGAGCGACGGCCAGGACCACATCATTTACTGGCAAACGCAGCTCTGACAATTCCTCGTCTAACGACTAACGCGAGGGATCGCTCTGTCTATGAAGTACCGCGTCGCGCTCTGCGTCGTAAAGAATTCACCGTGGTACGTGAAGAGCCAAGACGGATTTGCTTTGCCCAGAGAAGCCTTCAAATTGCCTGCAATCGAGCGCTAAGCGTTATCGATCGCTATGGAGTCTCAGTTACTGACTACATTGTAAAGTCCAGCATCCGAATCGGCAGGCAAAAAGAGCTAGCATGTGCTGGCCATAGGAAGGTGCGTTATACGGGCAGAGGACTAAAAGGCTTTTCAACAGACCTAGCGTTGCCAAACCAACTGGAAGGGCTGCTGGTCTTAAAAACAGCCTCCACGACAAAAGGTCGACAGGATTCTAGTCAAGTCTGGGGAGTGGTTGCCTGTCACATTATGCCAGACAATCATTTCACTGCTCGCTTAGTTCCCATGACGGAAGCTACCTTCAATTACCCCCGGTGTTGATCATGCAAAGAAATCTACAAAATTTTTTGTGCTTGTTGCTTGCCTGTCCCGCAATAGGCTGTTCGACCTTGTCGGTAAGCGACTTGACATCCAGGAATCTGATCGACTCGATCAATTCGCCGATTCAGAAGTTGTCCGGCAAGAACTCAGAGGTTCAAGAAACGGTTGCTAACCCTCCGGCTAAGACCCTACGATTTGACGGACATGAAATCGTCTTAGGTCAGTCGGAGCATCAGGGGGTCGATCCATCCGAATGGGAGGAACAGGTTCGGCGTTTTATAGATCAGGGTAAGAGCTTTTCAGCACGCCAGATCATTCTCCAGCATCGCGAGTTGTCTGAGCGAATTCTGATCGAGCGATGGGCAAGTCAGCCTCAAGATCCATTGATGCTGCGCTTGGCATCTACGCTCAGCAATCGCGATGCACAGGATGATTCCAATTGGAGTGCGCTCTTAAAATTAGCTCAAGATCAAAATTCCGATCTGACCCGCGATTACTTGGCTTTACGCAGTGCATTTGCCAGTGAGCTACAAGAAGATGATCCAAGCAACGGATCGGCCGAAGAGTTGCTCAAGGCTTCGGTCCAAGTCGGCCACCCACTAATTAAGATCGATGCGCTCCGCTTGATTGGACTTCGTGACTTAGTTGCTGGGCGATACGCGTGGTCTCAGTCGCACTTTAGGCAAGCTATCGAAATCGCTCAGTCGTCAGGGCATCCGCAATTGGCTGCACAGCTTTGGCTGTTGGTTGCCGAATCGGCGCGAAGGAATGAACAGTACGATCTTGCTCAGACCGCCTGGAGTGACGCTATCAAGCTGCATTTTGATCATGATCAGATTGAACAACCGTTGGATGTTGGATTCTGGCTTTTAGCCGACAAGACTCGGCCAGCTTCTGGAAAGTGGCCCGATGTTTTGGCTAAGTACTGGGCAAAGCGGCTTCAGACGCTTGGTTGCAACGCCACCGCGAGTACAGAGGTGACGCTTTGGGCTTCGATTGCCAATGCTCAATTTGAGCGAGGTGAACTACAAGCCGCGCTAGTGAACTTCAAGAAGGCAGAGACGCAGGCAGATGGTTCCAACGCCATGTGGCTTCGCATTGCACAGGCAAAATGCCTTGCCGGAATGTCGCAAGCACCTGCGGCATCAGCGATCCTGAGCGGGCCTGCGGCAAGTACCGACAAGAATATTTCAGCGGCGGCAACGGCGATGATGGGTGGTATCAAGTTGCAGGCCGGCGCTTATCAACAAGGCGCTCATCTGTTGCAAAAAGCCCTAACAGACCCTTCCGCAACCGATTGGCCTGGAAGAAATAAGTCCCTTGCCGATTTGGCCATCGCTCAACTGATCATAGGCGACACCGAAGTGGGGCTGATCGCACTGCACGAAGCTCAGACGGCTCTGGACAATTCCAAGCAGCGAAGCGTTCTGATCGATTCATTAGAGAATGAACTGAGGCTTTTGGAGTTCGAAGGTCGGACCGCAGATTGTCAACGAATCAAGGGTAATTTGCACAGGTTGGAGCAGTTGTAACCTGAGGCAGCTAACGTAATTGAAGCGTATGTGGCTACTGCCACTGCAGTCCCCCTCTTCAAATATTCGTCATTCGGTACAATCCAACGTTTAGGTGTTTGTAGCAAATCTAGACGGTAAAGCCGCTGCAGTGCTGCAAGGCACGCTGATCGACACCCTGACAAGCACCGAAATGAAGTGGAGCGACAGCTCAACATCGCTGAAACCATCGAATTGATGGGCCTACTGTTTCTGCATGGTATGGCGTTGGGGTCCTGGTTTGTGCCGCTGAGCGGGATACTGGATCAATCTTGGCTTAGTTCCATCAAACCATGGGCTTTTGCTGCTTCGGCGGTTGCCGCCATGTTATCACCGCTGTTTTTTGGAGCACTGGCCGATCGCAGCGTGCCGCCGCTTCGAGTTCTACGATGGACCAGTCTAGCCACAGCCGGGTGCGTCGCGCTCTCTGCCTGGTATATTCAAAGCGAAAGTTCTTTAGGGTTGATTC
>DAIRSD010000388.1:0-4793 GCA_036804625.1 Aureliella sp.
ACTATTGTTCCCACACCAGCCATCATTCAACAGATCATTTTTGTTCTGGGCGATCTAGGCGAAGTTGAATTGCTGGAACCATCCACCGGAGAAACTCTTTGGAGAAATCAGCTACCCAAACATCGCAACAAATTTTATGCTTCGCCTTTAGTCGCAGGAAATCGATTGTACGCGGTACGAGAAGACGGAGTGGTATTTGTGGCGGACATCTCAAACGATTCTTTTGAACTAAAAGCCGAAAACGACATGGGTCAGTCAATCATTGGTTCGCCTGTCCCCTTGGGCAACGGAATCCTGCTGCGCGGCGAGCAGCATCTGTTCTACGTTTCCGGGGAGAAAGGTTAAGTGTATCTTAAGCAAAATAGGGTACATCTAGGCGATTGTGTCGCTCTGCTCAAGCAGGTGCAACCTGGTACGATCGATCTTGTTTTTGCTGATCCACCGTTCAACATTGGATACGAATATGATGTCTACGATGATCGACGGGCCTCCGAAGACTTTATCCAATGGTGTCGACAGTGGATTGACGGCGTCTATCAAGCATTGAAACCCGACGGCACTTTTTGGCTTGCCATCGGAGATGAATACGCTGCCGAGCTAAAAATCGAGGCTCAAAAAGCTGGTTTTTATTGTCGAAGCTGGGTGATTTGGTACTACACGTTTGGGGTCAATTGCGTCAACGGCTTTAGCCGTTCACACACCCATCTTTTTCATTTCGTGAAAAACGCAAGTCGATTTACGTTCAACCGTCCGAACCCTCAGATTCGCGTCAAGTCGGCCAGGCAACTGGTCTACGCGGATAATCGCGCGAACCCAATCGGACGATTGCCCGACAACACTTGGATCACTCGCCCACAAGATGCTCCGGAATCTTTTAGCCCGCAACATGATACATGGTATTTTGCTCGCGTTGCCGGGACGTTCAAGGAACGCGAAGGCTTCCACGGCTGCCAGATGCCGGAACAGCTCTTGGCGCGTATTATTTTGGCGTCCAGTAGACCTCAAGAGTTGGTCCTTGATCCGTTTGGAGGAAGTGGGACAACCCTGTGTGTTGCAAAAAAACTCGGTCGACGCTGGATGGGTATCGAGTTATCGGAAGACTACGTCACCTACATTGGTCAGCGGCTCGACAAGACGGAAACTGGAGATGCGATTGACGGTCCGGAAGATCCCATCGAAAGCGCTCCTAGCACCGCCCTGGGCAAGCAAAGAAAGAAGCCGTTTAGTCAGGAAACAGAAACGGTGGTCATTGAAGCATATCAACGTTTGGGATATCCGGCAGATTACCTGTTATGCAGCAAAGAACTGAACAAAGAGTTTGTAGCAACCTGCTTAAAGAGAGGCATAGGTGGCAACGCCTACGTCTGGAATCGCTACCTTTTGTCGCTTCGGAAAACAGGTAAGCTTCCGCAAGCGACACAACGTCCAGCTCAATTTTCACAGGAGAAAATGTATTCATTCGGCTTTGCCAGTGAAGTCGCTAGGCGTCTTTTGGCAATTGACTATCAGAAAACGCTTGACGAGATTCTTTGCTCTCCAGACTTTGCCGAGGAATTTGATCGTCTGGCCACTGAGTTCGGACCCAGGGGCGCTGGCATTTCATCACTGGATTATCGTCTTGAAGCACTAGCGATTCGCAAACGATCGCATTTGGCCCGCGAATCTGCAATGGCCAACTTTAGCGAGTGGATTCCCAAAAAGAAACGCTTGTCCGAGGCCCGTCTTGGCGGTGAGTCTTTAGCGGGGCTAGAGCAACCAGGAGTCTTCTTGCTGTGCGCCGAAAACGCGAGTCTCTTTGTCAGTGAAAGCCAGAACATGCGTGAGCAGATTGAGCGCATCCTAGAAAACGAAAACTGGACGAAACTGGAACCCAGCTCCGTGAAGTATGTCCCACATAACGAAAATCTTAGCGGTCAGTATGCTCTCAAGTCAGCATTGACAATGCGTGAGCGTCCACTGCTGAATTGTCGACTGCTGATGCAAAGTTCCGAACTTCTGAAAAGTTCGAAATTAAGGACTTCTCAAATTCAATAAACTCAAGTCTTAATTCTAAGGCGAGCTGCAGATGAAAATCTACCCAGAGCACCGGTCCGACGCGCCAGCGAGTGAGTCAGTTGATTGATTCGACACGCACGCACTGGCGCGCCGGGCTAGTATTGTTCCAAACTCCTTTCGACTTACTTATTGAATTGAATGCTGCCGAGCAAACGCTTCTGCATCCACTAAACTGACAATAGGATTTCCTTCTGGAGTTGCCAGCTCAAAGCCAAGACCGTTGCGGCGGGAACTGGCTTCCGCCGTGTTGGCAACCAACAACGTTTTCCAGCCGATGTCCAGGCCAATCTCCAGCGGCTCGGCAAGCCGAACACGTTCCAAAAAGGTTCGCAATTCGGCTTGGTAACTGGCCGCAAATCGCGCATAGAAGTCGGGGGCATCAGCGCCAGACTTAGTCATAGGAAACGTACGTGAGTCGGCCAAATGGCCACGTGGGCTGTTATCATGACCGGTACCGCGCCAAAGCTTGACATGGATGTCGCCAAAGTCGCCTATGAATTCTCCCACGTCAATTCGCCCCTGAGTACCAATCAACTTAAATCCGTTGTCATAGCCGGTTTTGTTGATGCGAGATCCCCACAGGTGGGCTACGGAGCTGTCTGGCCAAGTGCAAAAAACATGCACGATGTTGGCCCCTTCACCGGCCAGATCAGGATAAAAAGGAGCAGCAAATCGTAGCGATTGTACATAGCAAGGTAATTGGAATCGATGAAATCGCATCGCTTCAAAAACAAGATGAATAGCCATATCGGCTGTTATCCCACAGCTTTGGTAAGACGGTGGTGTGGGATTTTTATCTTGAAGCACGTGATGTGATTGCTGCAATTCACCGATCAATCCATCGTCGAACCACCGCCCTGCCAATTGTGTCGCCGCATCATAGTGGCGCTGAAAAGCGACTTGCACCAAGTGCTGTTGGTGTTGTTCCAACTGCTGACAAAAGCTGATCGCTTCCTGAATCGAATTAGCCAGCGGTTTTTCAACCAGCACGGGTATCGACTGGGACACGAAGGCCAAGCAGTCCTTGGCATGATCAGCGGTCCGAGAAGCGACAACCACTGCGTCAGGCATCTGAGCTGCCATCATTTCTGGAGAATCACACAAGGACCAATTCAGCGGGTACTCCTTGCCAATCCACCCTTTGGCTAGCTGCACTGCGGTTCGCAGGGTGGCACTGTCGCGGTCCCCAATCGCCACAACCTCCACCTCGTTGGTACGCACGAACTGGATCAAGTGTTCGAGGTGAACCCGTCCCATCCGCCCTACCCCAAAGACACCGACCCGCAACTTCTGCTTTTCTGCCATACCAACACTTTCTGCAATGACAACTTATCGATCCAATGAAAAAGGCCACCTATGGAAGGTGGCCTTGTGAGTGGAGTTTCAAATGAACGAAACGTCGATTAGCGATTTTGCATTTTTCCCAACAAAACTATTTGGCTGGTTCAGCCGCTTTGGCTGGTTCAGCAGGCTTTTCCACCTTGCGGATACCTTCAAAATCTACTTCGCCAGATTCACCGTTTAGATCATACTCAATAAAACCGGCAACCTTATTTCCGTAGGGGCGTCCTGAGAAATTGGCTTTCAGTGGTGCACCTTGGAAGTCGGCGGTTAACGAAAATTTCAGTTCATTCTTCTCGATCTTGATGTCGGTTAGTTCTACTTCGATTCCCGAGTCGGGATCTTTGTAGGTGCCTTTCAACTCTTTACCTTCTAACGCAAGTTCGACTGTAGGTTCAAGAACCGTATCGACGGCATCGATTTCAAGTTCCCATTTTCCCACGACATCTTCAGCAGAAACACTACGTTTGGCGATCCAATCGAACTCCAGTTCGCCTTCTGAGTGCGTCGCGATCACCATTCCGTCAATGTCATCACCTTTCACCTTGCCGTCAAACTTTACCTTCACTGGTGCGCCCTGAACCTCAAGTTCCAAGTCGATCAGCAATTGATCGCCATCAATCTTGCCAGTCACATCAATAGATTCGTCCGAACGGCCCTTGTAGCTTCCTGTAACTGCACCGTCCTTACCAAGCTGCAAAGTCAGCGAGTCTTCCATGGTCTGCCCTTCTAGCTCGTATTCAAAACGCCAAGTTCCAGAAGGGTCAACTTTCTTAGCTTTCTCCTGCGCAACTGTTGTGAAAGCCACGACACCTGAAACCAGCAGTGCCAATAGGAATTGCAATTTCATCAATCTACCTTTTCAAAATGGGGGATTGGGGGAAGTCACACAACTTCCCCAATTCTAACCGATAGACCACGGAATGCGGGATCAGCCATGAAAATTTTCCGAAGATATTTGCGGTAGTTTCGCCACCCAAAGGGCCGGGAAAACTTAGCCGCAATAGAGATCTATCTGCTCTGTACGGGTCATCCGCACTGCGAAGCGGCAACCGTCCGAATTGGGGGAAATATCAAAAATCCAGGAATTTGGACTGAACAATTCCTGGCCCTAACGCCGACAGGAGGAGCTTGTCGATTGGTGGATTTGCCGTTCTTGGGCGAGCTGCATTTAAAACAATACCAGCCCGACGCATCAGCGAGTGAGTTTCGAAGTTTTCGAATCAATCAACTGGCACACTCGCTGGCGCGTTTTGAAGTTTCGGTATTTCAGCTTGAATCGATTTGGTAGTGATGAGAAAACCATTATTTTCGCACTCGTGCTCAGCCATCGGCGGTACTCGTACTCGTACTCGTACTCGACTTACACGATCCGAGTAGCAACGGTCTTTAGTATT
>DAIRSD010000389.1:0-4744 GCA_036804625.1 Aureliella sp.
AATGTTTTATTCTACCCTGTGGCTTGCTCAGTGGCTTGAATGTTCGTGATAGTTGCTAGTGTAGTCGTGAAGTTGTCCACGGATGAGTAAAGAACCAAATACTTCGGACCTGTGTTCGAGGATCGGCTGCCGACTTGCAAATTGGTAAGATCTACTTGAAAACCGGTACTTACAGTAAATCCAAACGAATAGTACCGACCAACAACGTTCCAGGCACTTGAGCTAATCGAGTTACCTGCAGCAGCGGCAGTCAGACCAGCGGACCTAGTTAAATTCAACCCGGTTGTGTTTGAGGCAACAACCGCCGGAACATTAAAAGGTTGGTTCCCAGGCTGTCCAGCCAAATTGTAACTAACAATTTCTTCAGCTCGAAGCGGCGCACATAACCCGACAAACATAGCAATAGCGGTGGCTGAACTATGTCTCATTTTCATTGTGTTGACTCCAAAAAAATTCGTAAACGGACAAAATCTGGTGTTTGATTTAATTGGATTCGTCTCCTACGAGACTTTCCGACTTAAATCCAGCACCAGGGAACGGATTCGACAACATGATAACATTACACAGAGCGATCTTGATGAACGGAGTGTTAATCTCCGGTGAAACCATCAAGAAGCTATTTTCGGCGACGCAGCAAAACAACTCCGATGCTTGAGCCCACGAGCAGCAACGCAGATGGTTCAGGAATGGCCGTGAATCGAAAATCGTCCAATGCAAGGCCATGATCGTTCCCTGTATCGTTTCTCTCCACGTATCGAATCCAAAGGGTGCTACCTGCGGTCCATGGGGTTGTAATTGTCGAAGTAATGTTCGTGATTCGATTAGCAACGGCATTGCCGTCCAAATAGGCTCCTGTTGTCGCGCCAGCTATTGGGCCTGGAAAATTGGCACCTAAAGATGTCCATGTAGCGACTCCATTAAACGTGCTGCCAAAACCGTACTCTGTTAACATTGTATTGGTATTAGCGTTGTTGTGCTTATACCACTGTTCGCCATTGTAAGTTACTGTAAAAGAGGTTAACGTGCTTCCCGTGTTATTGACAATGTTTGTCGCTATCCATCCTGCAACATTACCAGTTGATGGCGACCCAAAATAGGCACCACCAGACCCAAGTCCTCCAAGCGCTCTATCGCTCGGGCTACCAACTGACGCGAAGTTGTAGAATGAACCTGCCGGAGCACCACCCAGTGTTGTGACACTTGAAATGGCAGTAATCGCAACCGGAGTTGCGTCTACGTTGCTGGTTACTCGAAACAAATTCCAACCATTAAGCGTGCTATCGTTAGTCCAGCTTGATCCCGAGAGAGTATCGAAATTCTCTGTGTACGTCGAACCAGCAGTAGAATAGATGATTCCTGCTTTGACATTATTGTTATGAACAATCAATGTGAAACCAATTGACGCCAACACCAAAATCTTCTTCGTTGCCAACCTCCAATTTTCGATTCCGAACGTATTTCCAGTTGCTTGTGCTGCACCGCACACAACGGAAAGACAAAATACACTCAACTTTCTCATGAACACTCTCCCCATGTTGAAGACACAACCCAGTAGTCCAAAATTACGAAAATTGAAACTAATCGATGAAGTCCCAAATTTCAGATTGTTTGGATGATATCGGAAAGTGGTAACTTTGCAAGCAATTCCATTTAGGCCTAACGCGGAGAGACCACTTTCCGCCCCCCCATCTGGATATACCGGCCAAGCAAAGGCAAATCACTGGCCACAGCACGAAGTTGCAGGCGAACCACTGGCCTTTGCATGGCAATAGTTTTTCGAGAAAACCATTCCAACGGCTTATCACACTTCCGGTTACCTAGGGTGCTGCCAATCTACCTAAAGATCTAGCTACACCCAAGGGATTCAAGAGAGGCCCATCTTGAGATTTTGGGGCGGGTTATGACCTAGAGGCAGGGGAAATAGTACTGGCAGTTTCCTATTCACCGCAACGACTGGTAATGGAACTGCGCACGCGTTTTGGCGTTTGTGTTAGATGAAATCCTGCCGTTTGCCTTGGAGCAAAATAGAGCGATCCTCTTGAGAGAAGGCGGCTTGTTTTTCCAGACGCGCTCTTTGCACCTTAATCCGCCGTTAAGGCTTGGTCGAGATCAGCGATTAGGTCGTCGTGGTCTTCCAAGCCTACAGAAAGGCGAATGAGCCCGTCGGTGATGCCGGATTGCTGGCGAGCCGCTGGGTCATAACTGGCGTGCGACATCGTGGCGGGCTGCTCGACCAGCGATTCCACCGCACCCAAACTGACCGCCAGATGGAACAACTTGGTCGCCTTGACGATGCGCCGAGTTCCCTCAAAATCGCTACGCGCTTCGAAAGTGATCATCGCTCCATATCCACCGTCCAGTAATTTTTTAGCCCGCTGATGATCGGGGTGCGACGGCAGGCCAGGATAGAGCACTCGCGCAACTGCTGGGTGCGTCTGTAGGAACTCAGCGATCCGCAGTGCCGCCCGCGATTGCTCGCGCACTCTCAGTTCCAGCGTCTTCAATCCGCGGCCCAACAAAAAACACTCCAGAGGTGCGAGCACCGCACCCGTGGCATTCTGAATAAAGTACAACTTGTCCATCAGGCTGGGCTCTCGTACCGCCAACACGCCAGCCAAACAGTCACTATGTCCCCCAAGGTACTTGGTAGCCGAGTGCATAACGATGTCCGCGCCCAATTCCAACGGTCGCAGCAGAACCGGAGTAGCGAAAGTATTATCTACCGCCACCAACAGCCCCAAAGCATGAGCCTGCTGGATCAGACTGGGAAGATCGGGTATTGTCAAACGCGGATTGCCGATGCCTTCTAACCACAATATTTTTGTCTCGGGTCGCATCGCCTGAGCCAATGCTTCTTCGGCTTGCAGATCGACTAACGTGACGTGTACTCCAGCAGTGCTGCAGATCTTATGCAGCAATCGATAACTACCGCCATAGATGTCCTGACCGGCAATGACATGATCACCGGCCTTCAGCAGCATCATGACGCAGTGAGAAGCCGCCATGCCTGACGAAAAGGCCAGCGCCCCACAACCGCCCTCCAGCGAGGCCAACGTCTGCTCGACCGCCTTGCGCGTTGGGTTGCCCGAGCGTGAGTAGTCGTACTGACCCCAATCGCCAGCCCCCGGCTGTACAAAGGTGGTGGCTAAGTGAATGGGAGGCACGACGGCTCCCGTTTGCGGATCGGGCTGATTACCAACATGGATCGCTCGAGTACGAAATTTCATATCGTCCAGATTCATTTTTCCAAAGCCTGCTTCAGATCGTCGATTAGATCTTGAGAATTTTCGATACCACAAGCCATGCGAATCATGTTATCCGAAATGCCAAAACGCTGACGCGCCTCCGGCGTCTGCTGGTAGTAGCTCATCAATAGCGGCTGTTCAATCAACGACTCCACCCCACCTAGACTGGGCGCAATGCGAGGAATGTTGACTCGATCCACCACGTCGGCCGTTTGTCGCCAGTCTGCGTCTTTGACCAGAAAAGTGATCAAACCTCCAAAACCTCGCATGGTTCGCTTCGCGATTTCGTAGGTTGGGTGTGTTTTTAGGCCTGGGTAGTAGACTCGTTCAATCCGTGGATGAGCCGACAGGAAATCGGCGACCGCCTGACCGTTTTCGTTGTGTCGCTGCATGCGCAATTCAAACGTTTTTAGCCCTCGTTGCAGCAGGTACAAATTATGCGGCGAACAGACGCTACCCATCACACCTCGCAAAGCACGTACCTCTTCCAACTGGGCGGCAGAGCCGATAATAGTGCCTGCCAACAAATCATTGTGGCCACCCAGATATTTGGTGGCTGAATGCAATACATAGTCCACGCCGTACTCGAGCGGCCGCACATTAAAGGGCGTGGCCAGAGTCGCATCGATCAATGTTTCCACTCGATGCTTTTTTCCCAGAGCAGCAAACTGCTCCAAATCGATGCAGGTCAGGTGGGGATTGGTTGGCGATTCGCTAACCAGCATGCGAGTGCGCGGCGTGATAGCAGACTGCATGGCCTGGTAATCACCCGTAGGTACTTGGTGCGTGATTACGCCAAATCGCGCCAAGTGTTTGTAACAAAATTCGCGACTGCGATGGTAACACTGATCAAAGAATACAATTTCGTCGCCAGCGCTTAATTTGGCCATCAACAATCCAACCAAAGCGGACATGCCGCTGGAATAGACCACAGCGGTTTGGCCACCGTCCAGTGCTGCCAATTTTCTTTCGACTACTTTTTCGTTCGGGTTGCCATAGCGTCCGTATTCTTCTCGCTCCTGTTGTTGTTCGATGAAATCGATGATCGATTGTGAATCATCAAAGACATAGGTCGACGCGGTGACTATCGAATCGGTAATTGCATCGCTGCTTTTCCTTCGACGTTCGCCAGCATGCACGCTTAGCGTTGACAGTCCGCTAGCTTGCCCACCTCCGATAATCGTTTGCCGGGATGAAGCTCCGGCCTGTCCGGCACCAGAACCTTGGTGGCTGCCTGATACCTGCTGGCTGCGGGATGAGTCCTGATCGGTTGTTTTCATAATGACGTGCGCACTCATAAGTTGAATTAGCCCCGTGTCAAGTTGCCCTTGACCGCAGGCTGCGCACAAAAAAACCGCAACCCACGAACTGGACTGCGGCAGACAGATGCAGATTAAAAACTCAGTTGAAAGAAGCGTCTCTTGCCAAGCCTTTTCATACTGTAGTTGGCTCTTTAGCAGAACAGGCTGCACGCGGCCGCAAATCCCAGATAGGCGTAT
>DAIRSD010000390.1:0-4735 GCA_036804625.1 Aureliella sp.
ACCAGAATTTTTTTGCAGGTTCCCTACTTCAGATGAAAGGTGCTTTATGACTTCAAAAAACAAAGATGCTCGGCAGGACAAACCCGAGCGACGGACGTTTATGACTCGATCTTTGGCGGCGGTGCTGGGAGGAAGTGCGTTGGCGCTCTCTGCTCGCAACGCGTTGGGGCAAGAGTCGACACCGGCAGAAAAGGGGAACCCCGCGTCCCAACCACTGCTGAGCGTCCATGATCAGAACATGCAGTGGCCACCAGGTTGGGTTGGGAAAGAGGAAATTGTGATGCTGCTCTACCCAGGTTTCACAGCTCTCGACCTTTTTGGTCCGCATCATTTTTTTGTCTTGATGATGGGAGCTAAAGTGCATCTGGTGGCCAAGACAATGGAGCCCGTTCTCACTGACACTGGCATCCGTGTGACTCCAACCATGACGTTCGCCGACTGCCCGGAAAAGCCCACCGTCTTTTTTGTGCCGGGGGGAACAGGCGGAACCTTAGATGCTGCCAAAGATGAAGTGATTCGCAAGTTCGTCGAAGAGCGAGGTGGAAGTGCCGACTATATCACCAGTGTCTGCACTGGTTCCGTATTGCTTGGCGCAGCGGGACTGTTGAAAGGCTACAAGGCTACGTCTCATTGGATCACCCGCGATCTACTTTCGGAATTTGGAGCGATTCCCGTTGATCAGCGCGTGGTGGTGGATCGCAATCGCATCACTGGAGCGGGTGTGACCAGCGGGTTGGATTTCGGATTGAAGCTTGTCCAGGATCTACGCAACCAACAGTATGCCGAAGCGGTGCAGTTGTTCGCGGAATATGATCCGCAACCACCTATCGACAAGGGAAGTCAGTCGAAAGCTTCGCCGGACATCAGCGGCTTACTGATGCACATGCATGAACCATTTCGACAAATGGTACGCGATTTGAGATAACCTCAATGATCGCAACGAATTTCCGTTTCTGTTATTTACGTGAGGTAGAATTATCATGAAAAAGTTTAGTTTTTGTTCGGTGTGGATGTCAGCCATTGCGATGCTCGCAACGACTGCCAGTGCTGCGCTAGTTACTGGAGGAACCGCATCTATTTCGTTGACCACCAGTCCCACCAACGGAGCGATTGCCGATCGTTTCTTCACCGGAGTCGGCGCGGCGACCCTGCCGCTGCTGGGAGCCGGTGGGATCATCGATACCGTTGGGAATCCAGCAGTTGCGTTTCCCCGACATCCTAATGGAGTCGATATGGCTATCTTGGGTGGCAGTGTTACCCAGCCTACAGGACGTGCACGCCAGACGACTAACCTGGATTTCACTGCGGCCGGAATTAACATCGCTGGGTTTCTGTCCAGTTGGCTTCCTGCCACTCCAGGGTTTGGAGCATTCGGGCCGAGTCTGACCGGCGGTGAACGGGTCGGGATCGACGGGTTATTGCGATTCTCAGATCCGATCCTAGGTTCAGCGGTCGCTGGCGACTTCGCACTCCAATACGACCCATTATCAGCGACCGGATCGCGTGAAGGATTGACATTGACCAACAACACGAGCGCTAACGCGATCGTGTGGCAGTTGGACATTATCGATGCGACCTTCAATTCGTCAGCCAGCGGATTCTCGTTTGTGGCAGATATGTACACCACTCCTGGACCTGCTGCGTTCTATGGACTGGACTCTTACGCAGGACGGTTTTCCATCAACGCTGTGGTGCCAGAACCTTCATCATTGGCGTCGCTAACGTTGGTTTCGTTGTTGGGATGCAGGCGACGTAGTCGCAGTTGACTGCACGCCTGAGCAAGTTAGCAGATTTGCATGGCTGCTAGCGACTCTTAGGAGACGCTGAGAATAGCCGGTCAGTATTGGATGACTGCCGGCTCTCAGCTTCTGTCAACCAATGGATCGAGTTCAGGAGCACCGTGAAATGAAACTGTGTCCAGAATTACATCGAAAGGCGTTCACTTTAATCGAACTGCTGGTCGTGATTGCGATCATCGGTCTGTTAGTAGGTCTGCTTCTACCGGCTGTCCAAGCTGCCCGCGAGGCGGCTCGACGCATGAGTTGCCAAAACAACTTCAAACAGATCGGTTTGGCTATTCATTTGTACGAGGACACTACCGGGTTTCTGCCCGCCGCCACTTACGGCGATGCCTACAGCTTATTGCCCACGGGACATTTTGTCGGTGGAATTTGTGGAAGTCCCTTTACCGAATTATTGCCATATATCGAACAAACTAGTGTTTGGAATCAGTACGATATCAGCAAACACTGGTTTGACAGCGCTAATCAGGCAGCGGTTAATACGCCGATACCGACTTTTCGTTGCCCATCGGCGGTTGGTCGCGATATGCAGCAGGGAATTGGTCGAGGTGAAAGTGGCACAGTGGATGTCTACCCTCAACGAACCGCAGCGGTTAGCGACTACTCGGCTGTCTACAGTTGGGGAGCCCCCTACGTGATATTGGCAGATCCTTGGTCCCATGATCCGTGGGCCATGGGTGCATTATCGCCTATGCACGAAACATCGACGGGCCTATTTGGAACTGGTGTGCGATATGCCAGACCCACACGATTGATGACAACCGATGGTTCGACACATACATTGACTTTTATCGAACAATCATCGAAGACGGATACCTGGATTCGTCGCAAACTCCAGCAGCCCCTGCCAACCACAGCTCGAGTTTGGGCTCCTTGGGCGGGACGGGGGTGTACTTGGATACTTTCTTATGAATCCGACGGAGTTAATTGGGCACCAAGTGGTTTTGGACCCTGCAACATCAACTGCAATAATCGACAAGGTATCTTTTCATTTCACTCCGGAGGTGCCAATACCGTCTTGCTGGACGCAAGTGTTCAGTTTCTGGCTGAAGCGATTGACCCAACCGTACTCTATTCCTTCGTGACTCGTTCGCGTGGTGACAATATTGGCAGGAGCCTGCAATGAGCACGAAGGAAGTTTTTTGGTTGCTCAGCTTTGTATGGATGGCCTTAGCCACTGGATGTAGTCACCAAAGCGAAGGCAGAATCGCATTGTATCCAGTCTTTGGGAAGTTATTGATTGACGGTCAACCGGCAGTGGGGGCCACAATCAAATTCGTTCCTGTCGGGCAAGATTCGAAGAACAATTGGATCGCCACCAGTGGTCACCGATCTGCCGCAGCCACGGTTCAATCCGACGGAACTTTTCAAGCCAGTTACTATGACAGCAACGCTGGTGCACCCCCCGGCAAGCACAAGCTGATGATCCTGTGGTTAACGGCTTCTGATGGCGGCGGCCTGCCAGTGGATCGACTTCGCGGCAAGTATTGTGATCCGAAAAGATTCCGCTATGAAATTGAAGTTCGCGAGCAGGAGAATCCATTGGGTGTTATTGAGCTTTCCGGTGGCGAGGCCAGATGAACTCAACGACAGATATCGTAGTTGCAACCAAGAATGCTGAGCACTCGCATGCCCTAAACCCAGGTGGAAAGGCGATTAAGTCGCTGTTATAATCTACTTTCGATTCGGGTTCACCTGCATGTACTTTCCCTATAAGAGAAATTCGCAATGTCGATTAACAATCAGTCTCGCCGTGACTTTATCAAAAAGTCTTCACTGCTAGCCGCTGCCACGTCCGCTGTTCCTTATTTCGCGTGGAGCGAGCCAGCGTTTGCCAATGAGTCTAAGAATGATCGGCCTCGGATCGGTTGTATTGGAGTTGGCAGTATGGGAATGGGTGACGCTCAAGGTCACAGCCGGTTTGGCGACATCTTGGCTGTTTGTGATGTTGATCAAAACCACTTAGAGAAGGCTAAGTCAGATCCCAAAGTGGGCAAAGGCAAGGCAGATGCCTATGAAGACTACCGCAAAGTTCTGGACCGCAATGACATCGACGTGGTGAGTATCGTGACAACGGATCACTGGCATGTGAAGATTGCAGTTGAAGCTCTGCAAGCTGGTAAGCATGTGTTCTGTCAAAAGCCATTGACACTGACTCTGGAAGAGAACCAGTTGATACGCAACGCTTGCAAAAAATATCCAAATCTAGTGTTCACTGTGGGGACACAGCAACGAGACTCTAAAGATCGATTCCTGCGCGCGGTGAATATGGTGCAAAAGGGAATGCTGGGCAAGATTCATACGGTCACTTGCAGTATAGGAGGTGGTGATGTTGCCGGGCAAGATTTTGTCAAAGAACAACCACCGGCCAACTTGAACTGGGACATGTGGTTGGGCCAAGCTCCTAAAGTAGACTATATTAAAGAAAGGGCTCACTATCAGTTTCGTTGGTGGTACGAATACAGCGGTGGCAAATTCACTGATTGGGGCGCGCATCACATCGACATTGCGACTTGGGCTCTTGGTGAAGATGGTGAAGGATGTGGTCCGGTCTCGATCGACGGAACGGATGCCAAACACCCGGTTCCCTACGAAAACGGCTATGCGACAACCGACTTGCGCTACAACACGGCTCACGATTATGCGGTCTACTGCAAATATGAATCTGGAGTAACTTTAATAGTAACCAGCGGTGGAGACAAGGAAGCGGACGCTCAGGGGCCACGGACAGTTGGAAATGGAATCCTGTTCGAGGGAGACAAAGGACGAATTTTTGTAAGCCGTGGAAAAATCGCTGGCAAGCCAATAGAAGAGAAGTGGGATAAAGACGCATACACCAGAGAAGATGTCCGACGACTTTTTAAAGACAAACCGCACGAGGGACACAAGAACAACTTCTTCCGTTGCATTCGCGAAGGTGGGCAGCCGGTTAG
>DAIRSD010000391.1:0-1805 GCA_036804625.1 Aureliella sp.
TCCATTGCGAAAGCGGCGGGTTTTTTGGGTATGAATCGTATCTGGTTAGGGCTTCTGATGCTTTTGATGTTAGAGCCTACCTTGATGGCGCAGGGGCCGTCACGTAGGGACGATCGCGGCTCGCGCGGAGGTCGCGGCGATCGTTCTGAGCCGCAAAGTGGGCAGGATGCTGGTTCGGCGATGGGTCCAGGTGGGGGCAGCCGGTTTGGAGGTGGTGGTATGTTCGGAGGCGGCATGCCGCCGTTTCTTAGTGGCGGTGGGCTGGCCGACATGGTGCGACGCTTTGACCGCAACAGCAACAATATGTTGGAGCCAAACGAGATACCAGGACCAGCAGGCTTTTTCCTCCAACGGATGGCTCAGAATAATCCAAAGATCGATCTTTCCAAACCTATTCCAATCGACCTGATCTTGTCGGAAGTGGAGCGGATGCGCAGCGGAATGATGGGCGGCGGTGCCCCTTCGGGCGATTCCGTCACTGAAGAGATCAGCAGTGATGAGCCTGAGTTGCTGGTTCCGGACTTCCGCTTAGCCACGACACCATCACCGGTTGCCGGTTTTGGTGATTCCGCTTCGGTCGCTAAAGTGGCTGTCACCGACCGTGATCGATCCGAGGCAGAAGATCGACTGCGTCGCTATGACCGAAATAGTGACGGTGTGTTGACCGCCGATGAGATTGCTGGTGGTCGGTGGTCGGATGATCCGATGCAGCATGACCGCAATCGTGACGGCAAACTGAATGTTGAAGAGCTGGCGGTGCGACAAGCGGAGCGGCGAGTCAGGAAGGAGGCTGAGGCAAGCGGGAGTGACGGTCAGAATCCATCAGGAGGCACGAGCGGTGGTTCATCCGGGAGGTCAAGAGGGCGTGATCCCGCCGCGCAAGGGTCCAGCAGGAATTCTGATGACAAGAAAGGCGATGGCAATGAGAACAATCGCTTTGGAGATTCCAAGAGCTACCGCATCAGCGCTGGGACAAAATCGCTCGATGGACTGCCGGACTTCTTCTCTGCCAGCGATAAAGACGTCGATGTCCAAGTGACGCTGCACGAGGTCGCTGGGACTCTTACCGAGGAAAATGTGCCACAGTTCCAGCGCTGGGATCTCAATCAAGATGGTATGATCACCGCTCGCGAGGCGATTGCCGCAGCTCGCGATGGCTCACAGAATAATAATGAAGATGCCTCGACCTCTAGCAGCAAGTCGACACGTAGTTCTTCGGCAAGCAATTCCAAGAGCCTTTCATCCAATTCTAAGCCGTCCACCAGCGGAAAATCCGGAAAATTCTCCGATGTCGATCTTGAATGGTCCAAGCGTCAGATTGCCAAGTACGATAAGAACTCGGATGGAGCTTTATCAAAAGACGAATGGGAAAAGATGATCGTTAAGCCCGATGGAGCCGACAAAGATCGCGATGGAAAGATCACCGCCGAAGAGTATGCCGCCTATCGTGCGAGCAAATAGTCTAAAATAGAACTAGGGTGTGCGGAGATCGGTTGCGAGTAACGTTCGATGTTGGTTAAAAATTGGGACGAGGAGCGGCAAAAGACTGGAAGCGTCGAAGCGATCACGTAACACACCATGACCCAATCAACGGGCATAGCTGGTCCAGTCCAAAGTCGGTGGTGCGTTACGAGGTCCCGACAAACGAAGGGCTGTCATATCACTCTTCGTCAGCGACTTTCGTTGGTTCCAATCTACTAGCGTCACGGACCTCTGCACGGCACCCTACAACTATGGCCACTTCACTTATCTGATATGTTACCCGTTCTTAAACTTAAACTTAAACTTAAACTTAAACCCCCTCC
>DAIRSD010000391.1:1815-4732 GCA_036804625.1 Aureliella sp.
CTTACTCTAACAGCTCTAATAATTCCGTGAACGGTTACGATAAATCTCTTCCATCCTAAGCATGGATCTTGCTGCCCAATACATTTAAGAATTGTCGCATCCAGGCTGGATGAGCGGGCCAGGCGGGAGCGGTTACTAGGTGGCCGTCAGTGTGTGCATTGTCAAAACTGCCGGATGCTTCGACATAATGCCCGCCGCAGGCAGTGACCTCAGGGCTCACAGCCGGATAGCAACTGCAATGTTTGCCACGGACTACTCCAGCAGCGGTTAAGATTTGTGCTCCATGGCAGATCGCTGCGATGGGTTTTTTGTGCTGGTCGAATTGACGTACCAGCTCTAGCACGTGGGGATTAAGTCGCAAGTATTCTGGCGCTCGACCGCCAGGCAGGACCAGTGCGTCATAATCGTCTACCTTGATCTGATCAAAGCTTGCGTTAAGCTGAAATCGATGTCCGGGTTTTTCGGAGTAGGTCTGATGCCCTTCAAAATCGTGGATGGCAGTGGCGACCGTTTCTCCGGCTGCCTTTCCGGGGCATACTGTATGGCACTGGTGTCCTACCATCAACAAGATCTGATACGGGACCATGATCTCATAGTCTTCGACAAAGTCACCGATCAGAATCAAAATCTTTTTGCTGGCCATATTGGTTCCTTAGGTGCTATGGGTGGTTGTGATTTGTTCTGCTTCACTTGAGTTCGGGTAATTGTAGATGAGTGGTAGATTCCACATTTTCAAGCAATTCAGCCTTGTGCCAAAAGGTTGGTTTCATTTTCCGCTGGGAGTATAGCTTTTCGCCTTGATCCATGAAATGCGGCGAGTCTTCGTGTCCCGACTGCCCCCAAGGAGTGCAGGTGAAGGATCGCACACCATTCTTGTCGAACATCATCACGATCATAGCCATGGAGCCGTTGTTGGCGATGTAGCGCCCCGGTTGTGCCTTGTCCGGTTCGCCGCGCACGTCCAGAAGAGTTTCAGAGAAATTTGCTGTTTTGTCGCCAGAATCAAAGTCGGCACCTCCCACTGGAAAGTATTTTCCAGCTCGGCCCACCACATGAACTTCTCCCCAAGGAACGTTCCAGCGACCATATTGTTCGGTCAACTGAGTGATCGTTTCAGCCAGTAGATCCAGCATCGTCGATCGAACCTCTTCGGCCAGCGGTTGGCCCGTCCCAAGCGGTGAAAGGTCCAGTTGCTTTCCACACTTGAGTCTCCAGAATTTGTATAAAACAGTTGCCGTGGCATCTGGAGTGAAATGTCCGTCCCAGGCCAAGATTGCCGACGATGCGGCTTGAAATTCAGCATTGTCTCGATATTTGGAGCCGGCCTGATCGAGCGCCGCTTTTAACTCTTTCTGCCACGGTTTGGCCAGAATGTCATACACATCCATTGTGATACGTTGGGCGTCGTCCAGGGTGACCGAATCGTCGTCATGCAGTAGAGCTACCGTGCGCTTGCCACGCGGGTTGTTTGTATCCCAACTGACGTTGTAGACATAAGGTAGGTACTTGTCGGGAGTCAACGGCGAATCCACCATCATGTTGGCAGGGCTAATGTTACAGTTCTGCATATACCCTTGAGGCGGATTGATGATGTGGACCAGATCCGACTGCGGATGAATTCCCTTCCACGCGGTCTTGCTAGTCGTACCATCGACGGGTCGGGACCAATCGTAGCCTTCGGGTCGAATCGGTGTAGCCCCATTACGCACGTAAGAGATATTTCCCTTCACGTCGGCTGACATAACGTTTTGTTCGTTGTATTGATGTTCGCCCAGAATCTTGTTGAACTCATAAACGTCTTTAACTTTGCACATATTGTAAAACTGCTCATAAAGTCCGGTTTGATCAAAGTAAGGCGAAGCTGCTACAAAAGCGGTCCCGGCCGCCATATCGGGTTCACTGATGACTGGACCAAGATGAGTGTAAAAGGCTGGGCGCACCACGGGCTTTCCATCTTTTACCGGAATCTTGAAGGATTCCATCTTGATCGGCTTCCACTGGTCGTCGTACTGGTATTCCGGTTGGGGGCCCAAGCGGAATTTGATCTTGTAGACGTCGGAAGTATCAGGGCCTCCTGTAGTCAGCGCCCAGCCGACGTTTTGATTATGACCGATGCCCAGCATGGCCGAGCCGATCAGGTAGTAACCGTTCATGTGCAAATCGCCAGCGTGAAATCGAGCTTCATACAGTACGGCCAGCCCTTCCCAAGTCAGGTGTGGGTCGGACATCAGGATTGCAGAACCGTCTGCTGAGCGATTAGGGGAGACGGCCCATTGGTTGGAACCCATGGGGGGCTTCACGGGATCGCTGCCCTTCTTTAAATCGTCCATAACAGTGCCGATCGGCCACCGAAGTATCATGGCCCGTCCTACGGCCAGTGGATGCCATGGCCTCAGGTCGATGGCTACGTCAGCAGCTTCGTCAGGATGTTGGTCGATGTAGGCTTGAATACCAGCCACAAAAGCCGTAGCGTTGACCCGCAGTTGCTCGGGTGCCTTAGCCAGGTATTCTTCATGAATCGTATCATTACGAGTCAGTCGCATGATGTAGTCCTGCTGAAGCATGTCCTTGCCCTGCACTTCGGACATACGCCCCACCGCCGTGCGGACTGCAAGATAGATGTCCCTCAGGCGATCCTGAGCTTGAGCGTACCCTAGAGCGTACATGCCTGCCGGCTCACTGTTGGAGTAGATGTGAGGAACGCCCCAAGTGTCGCGGTACAAAGTAGCCTGCTGAGCTTGCGCGGGGCAGGCGAGAAGGGTTAGCAGCAATAGTTGAAGTGAATGCCGGGTGTGATTAGGTGATTTCATGGCTAATCTTTGCGTGAGGAATGGGGAGTGGGGAATGGCGAGTGGGGAGTGGCGAACGTCCTCAATTACTCGTGTTGATCGTCTGAGCCGCCGTCGCTCTCGCGTTT
>DAIRSD010000392.1:0-4689 GCA_036804625.1 Aureliella sp.
CACGCACCATCCCCGCTCTGGCTTCGGATGAACTTCATGAGCGCATTGGTGTTGCTCTGGAACAGATCACGGCTGTCCAGTCCACAAAGCGCCCAGCCACACATCAAGTAAAGCCTAGTCAGTTGTCCTCACTACAATCCGCCCTGATTACCCTTTTTCCTGGAGTTAGTATTGCCACAGACGCCACTTCCGGGCAGTTGATTGTGGTGGCTAGCGAACAGGTTCAAGTGCAGGTTGCCGAGGTCGTTCAATTGTTGGCCACTGGCCCCAATGCCGATAGCCGGACGGTGCAAGTATTTACTCTGGAACCCGACCGCTTCGACGCCGCCAGTTTCTTGCTCACGCTGCAATCACTCGTTCCAGCTCCAGTGAAGTTGGAAGCTCATGCGGCCAGCAATTCGATTTTGTCGATCGGTACCTCCGGGGAACTCGAGGAGGTTGCCAAGCAAGTCGAGCAGTTAAAACAACGGTTGCCGCAGTTGCCCACAACTTCAATGCACATCTACAAATTGCAACACGGCAACCTGACCAGTGCGATGACCATGTTACAGAGTTTGGTACCCAAAGCCACTATGGTGCCTGATGTGAATTCTCGTAGCTTGGCGGTGTCGGCTAAAGAACAGGATCATCGTAAGATTGTGGAATTTTTGCAGCAATTTGACCTTCCGCCACAAGCAAAGACCTATGCGGTGCGACCCAGTCAATTGGCCGCTGTTCAAACCTCGCTGCGTACCTTATTTCCTAGTTTAGAAATGACAGGCGACACCACTACCGGACAGCTTGTCATTCTGGCCGCCGAGGCGACGCAGCAGCAAGTGGCGCAGATTGTCGAGTTGTTAGGCAAAGGAGCGCCTGGGGTCGAGCGAACGATTCAGGCTCATACACTGGACCCACAGCGGTTTGAAGTAACCAGTTTTATGACCACATTGCTATCCTTAGTGCCAGCGACTGTCAAACTGGAGTCCAATGCCTCAACTAATTCAGTACTAGCGATTGGCTCAGAGGAAGAATTGCAACTTGTAGCCCAACAAGTAGAAAAACTGAAGCAGCAGATTCCTTTCGAGCAGTCGGCCTCCGCCAAGCTGTATCAGCTTCAGAACGCCAATCCGACCAGCGTCAGTACGATGCTACTGGCATTGGCACCTAAGGCAAAAATCGTTCCCGATGTCATCTCACGCAGCATCGTAGCCACAGCCAATGATGCTGACCATCAGAAAATCGCGACTTTTCTACAACAATGGGACGTCGCCCCAACAGCTCAAAGCTATGTCGTCAAACCAACTCAGACGACAGCCGTCTTAACCTCGCTGCGCGCGCTGTTTCCATCCGTATCGATGACCAGTGATGCAACATCAGGTCAGATCGTTGTTGTCGCGCCAACTCCGGTTCAGGAGCGAGTGGCACAAGTGGTGCAGTTGCTGGCCAGCGGTCCGAATACCGCCGAACGGACTCTGCAGGTCTTCCCACTGAAGCCTAGGATGGCCGACACACCTAGTTTTCTGAAATCCTTGCAGGCACTAAGCCCGACCCATGTTCTTCTGGAGATCAATCCTATCACCAACAGTTTGGTGGCGATCGGCACGGCCGACGAATTAAAAATTGTGCAAAAGCAAGTTCAAGAACTGATAGAAAAAATGCCTGAACCCGCCACGCAAACTTCTGCACTGTATCAATTAAAATACGCGACCACCCTATCTGCTATAACCGTTTTACAGCCTTTGGTACCTAAGGCGACCCTGGTTCAAGACTCGGTCACCCGGTCGCTGGCCGCAACGGCCACTGCCGAGGAACATTCAAAGATTGCCGAACTGCTCAAGGTCTTGGATCAGCCAGCACAGACCAATCAAACTACCAAAGTGTATCAGCTAAAAAGTGGAAGTGGCCAAGGTTTGGCCTATGTCTTAACAGCGATTATGCCAGACGCAAAATTATTCGGTGACCGCGAAAGCGGAGCAATGCTAGCCTCGGCAACGGAACAGCAGCATGAGGTGATTCGGGCCATCGTTGAGCAGTACGGTGACTCGGGCCAGTTTCAGACTCGAGTATTTACGATTGAACGTGGTGATGCACGTTCGCTTCAGGCAGCTATCGCCGAATGGAACAATAGAATCAAAGTCACGGCAGATAGGGGTTCCAATAGTCTGATTGTCACGGCGTCTGAGGAAGAACTGAAAAGAATCGAAGGCATTGTTAGTGGTATTGAGAATTCTGGTATGGGTCAGCAAGAAACAAGGTTCTATGCTGTACGAGGCTCTAGTCCTACCACTTTGGCAAGCGCCTTGCAGCTCAATTTTCCAAAGGCAGCCATCGCAGGTGATACAAGCGGTGGGGGCAGCTTTGTGACAGGGACTCCAGCGACGCAACTGCATGCTCAGCAAGTTGTCGATCAAGTGAACACCTCACCCAATCGCCAGTCCAATCTTCGCGCCTTCCATATTCAGCATATTCCGCCACCCGAAGTAGCTCGCTCCTTGATTGAGGCGTTGTGCAAGCGCAGGACCGCATCGGTGACGTTTAACGAAGATACTCGAAGCGTCTTTGTAGTTGGAATTGCCGACGATCATCAGTTAGCAGAAGAGATCGTCAAGTTGGTGGATGTCCCCAGACACGAGAGAATTTTCCGACAGTTGAAGGTGTTTCCCGTCGACGGACTTGACGGCAAGACTCTAATGGACGCTTTAAGCGCTGCCTTTCATGATGAACCGGATCGAGTAGAATTGCGACACGATTTTTCAACGGGTCGGCTTTACGTTTTTGGAAATCCATCGCAACTGTCAAGAGCGGAGCAGATGCTCCAGACACTAACACCTGAGCCTCGCTCACTACAGGTCGTAGCGCTTGGTGCTCAGGATCCTTACTCAGCGAAAGAGGCCATTGATGCACTTTTTACGGACACCCCCTACAATCGTTCTCCATTAGTCACCGTCGATGTTGATCACCAGCGACTGCTCATCAAAGCAACCGCTGATCAACAGACTCAAATTCGTAATCTCTTGTCTCAACTGGGCGCAACCGCTAGTTTCGATTCGACATCATTGGAAGACGGACAAGGTTCGGGGGAAATTGGTCGGATACGATTGGTACCCTCGGTTGGCGACTCGGCACGGTTGCTTGATCAACTGCGCAGCATCTGGCCTGCAATTAGCCCTAACCCGTTAAAAATTGTTCAGCCCCATCAGTCGGATGCCAAAGCTGCTTCAGACTCTGATGCCCAGTCCGAACAGGCCGCACAAGTTGACGCAGCAGCCGAGACTGAAGGACAAAATCACCAATCGCAACCAGCTAGCGATGGCACACACAACGCCGCCAACGTGGTGATCGTCGTGGGCAAGGATCAATGGACATTGGCCTCTGAGGACGTCCAGGCGCTAGAACAGCTAGAGCGTGTGCTGAACGTGATCCGCAATCCTCGCGCTCAGCCGATACTAAGCACCGGGAACTACTCGCTTTACCTATTGCAGCGAACAAGCGCGAAAGAGATGGAAAGCACCTTGGAGCTACTACTCAAACCCAGTGACCAACGTTCCTCGCGATCCGCCGATGCCCTCCGACGATTAAAAATTGTGGCCGACGAACGCACCAACGCCTTGATCGTAAGCGGAAGCGCTGCTGACCGGCGACTTGTGGAAGATTTGCTGGGAGTCTTGGATTCGGAAGAACTGCTCGGACGCATCCAAAGCATGCAGCCCACCACCATCGTGCTGGAAAGCGCTAATGCAGAGCGTGTCGAGAAGTTGTTGAAGGACATCTACCGAAGCCAGCTTTCCACCAGCAGCAGCCGCAGACCACTGCCAATTCCCGAAGGGGTGTCCAGCGAAGTAGCCACCATGCTACAGCAGCTTAATGCTCAGTCGTCTGGTCCGCTAGTCACTATCACGGCCGATGAGCCAACCAATTCGATCATCATACGGGCTCCGCGCGACTTAACCGCCGAGATCCAGCAATTCGTGCAATCGTTAGACCAACAGACCGCCGACACGCCCTCGCGGCGCGTTGAACTGATAAGATTGCATTCTTCTAATGTCAAAAGTATCGAGCAGGCTCTACGCCGCCTGTTGGTGAAGTAGCCTTCACTGCCCAAAACCCATGACTCAGTCTTAAACTCAGACTTAAACCTAAACTTAAACCTAGACCTAAACTTGAACGTGATCAAAGCTATGAGCCGATGCAGAATTGCACGCTCTTTCGTAAGCTTCTGGCAGAGGGGTCTTTACTAAATCTCCTTCGCGAAGGTAGTGGTATATTTCTCCGTAGTGCTTGACCTGAGTTTGTGAAATGCGAGACATGATATGCCAAGGTCGCAAGTCGCTAGAGGATTGAAGCCCGATAGCGCCCAGCATTTCGCACAAGCTCTCGATAGTCTCGCGGTGGAAATTGGCAACTCGTTGCGACTTCTGCCTGGGTACCAGCCCAGCTTTGAGGCTTGCCTTTTGTGTAGCGACGCCTACCGGGCACTCGTTGCTGTTGCATTTGAGCGCTTGAATGCATCCCAGCGCTAGCATCATGCCGCGGGCTGAATAGCAGGCGGCAGCCCCTAAAGCCAGCCGTTTTACCAGGCCAAAACCCGACGTCACTTTGCCACTTGCCAGGATGCGCACTTGCTTTCTGACTCCAAAACCGACCAAAGCGTTATGCACAAAGATCAGCCCGTCAAAAAAAAATTCAGAAAGAACTTTGAAGTCGAATGTG
>DAIRSD010000393.1:0-1207 GCA_036804625.1 Aureliella sp.
TCAGCTCTACTTGCCCGCGCAATTCGTTTTATGAGAAATGGTGCCAATTTTGACAGGCTTGGTTAATGTTCTCCATAGGGCTGCGAAACTTGTGATTGCTCAACTTCATCGCTCCCACTCGCTCATAGGGCATGTGGCAATCGGTACAGCTCACCCCGGCAGCAGCATGAGTTCCTTGAGCCCACAGTTTGAATTCTGGGTGTTGCACCTTAAACAGCGGTGCGCCGGTTTCAGTATGTTTGTAATCGAAGAATTCCGAGCCATCCGGAAATTTTCTCTTCTCCCAATGCCGTTCCAAATCTTCGGCTTTTAAGCCATGTCCCCACGGGAATTCTAAGATGTCTTAGGTAGCACAGTAATACTCCACGTGGCACTGGGCGCAACTAAACATTCGCATTTCTTGTCGCGAAGCCAGCGCATTCGGATCATAGGGTGGGCTACGACCACCGCGACGCCAACGATCGATACTGGCCATGTGCGATTGCGGCTGTGCCTATCGCTGAAACGGCAATCAGAACCAGTAGAAACTTAACGGAAAGTGATGCTTTTCGAGTGAAAGATAATGACATGATGATGCGGGTTGCTGCAAAGAGTGTTAATGATGGGCGTGGCCCACCGAGTGATGACAATGAATGCAGTTCAGCATGTCCCTTGCCGGATGGTCTGGCAGCATGGAATGCACAAAGTCTTGATGACAATACAGGCAGGTTCCTTGTGTTACGCGGCGATTGCGATCTTTAATCTGGATCGGTTCAGGAAAACCTCCGGTCGTAAAAGCCAGCGAGTGAAACAGGCCGTTGTCGGCCTTGGAGAAATAGGCAGCGCCGCCACCCTAATTGAAGGTAAACATTCCCAGCCCGAACATGGTGCCTACCGTGCAGGCTGCTATCACCGCCAGCGGTTGATAGCGACGCAGTTGGCTGTCGGCAGACCGGGAATCTGCGTTTGCTTCTGCTGCACCCTTGCTGCTCATGCTGAATTCTTGATAGTCGAAAAGACGACAGTCAACTGAAATAAGAGACCTGTGGGTCTAGAATACAATGGTGTCTCGCTTTGGTAAAGTCAAATTGTGAGGTTGAAGGAGTAGCGAGGTGCAGCACTGAATCCGGGTCGGGGGGGGGGAGACCAAAAGAAATAAAAAGGGAAGAGAAAGGTTAATAAAGACGAAAAACAAAACACAAAAAACAAGCAAACACCAAAAAATCAA
>DAIRSD010000393.1:1217-4678 GCA_036804625.1 Aureliella sp.
GTGTGGGTGGTCACGTCCCTTTGGCTATGCTTTGGGCGTGGAAGGTATACTGTCCGCCCTTCTCATAGCCTCGGGGCGTGCCACCCGCAGACTTGTGTATAAAAGACAGATCTACGTTAGACCCAAGCATCCGCAGCGGCGACCAAGCACAGGCCGAAACTGATCAGCATGTTTAGAGTGAAAAATGCTTCGTTGACACGGGTCAAATCGTCGGGAGAGACTATCCAGTGTTGACGCAACAAAAGGATCGCAACGCCGATAATCGCCGAAAGATACATCCAGCCCAAATTCAGTTGCGGTAGTAGCCACGGCATGACGGCCAGTGCGAGCCACATGAGAAGGTGCAGCCCAGCCGCCACACGAAGCGCTCCGCGGATGCCTAGCCGAGCAGGCATGCTATGTAGCCCACTGCGACGATCAAAATCGGCATCCTGGCATGCATAGATGATGTCAAATCCGGCGATCCAGCAGGCGTTGGCTAGCGCTAGAGGCAACGTCACCAATACATCGGCAGGTCGGTTCCTGTCCTCTTCACCGCGAAGGGCGACCCAAGCGCACACTGGGGACATGGCCAGGGCGACGCCTAACCAAAGGTGGGCCGCCGAGGTAAATCGCTTGGCGTAGCTGTAGCCACAAATCCAAGCCAATACGGGAATAGAAAGCAGCACGGGCAGCCAATTTGGCCAAAACAGCAGTGTCCCCGCCATGAAACAGCCGCAGCATCCAAAGAAAAACCAAGTGACTTGAGCCTTACTGATCAAGCTAGCGGGCAGGTGACGCCCTGATGTTCGTGGGTTCCTGGCGTCGTAAGCCACGTCCGCCCAGCGGTTAAAGGCCATGGCGGCAGATCGCGCAGCCACCATGCAGATCAGCACCCCGGCCAGTCGCTGAACGATCCATCGAGTTTCCCAATCGATTGATGGTGCGGGTACGGCTAGCGCCCAAACACTGGCTAGGGCTGCAAAAGGCAGGGCAAACACAGTGTGGCTGAACCGTATCAGGCTCAGAAAGTGTGTGACAAGTTGGACTGAAATGACCTTTGCCCTTCTTTTTCCCGAAAAGTCTTCTTAAGTAGCTCGATCAGAAGCTTGTGCTTCCTTGGTAACGGACCGTAAATTGATTCTGATCGACAACTGAACCGATGGGAATCGTCGGAAATTCACTCCCATGGTCATTCTTGGAATCGCCGGAGGTCGATTTTAGGTGGTAGAGTTGATTCCGATAGCCAAGCACACGCGACTTTGGTAATTTATGGCCATCGCTACAACAAAAGCCGATCCGTCGGGGTAACCAATTTTACGATCCAATGGAAAGTTAGTTTGATTTAGAAGTCTTTAAAGGTGGATCGATTTACGGTAGGCGCTCGGTGTGCGTTTTTCACAACCATTTAGATCCCGTATTGGAATTCACAGGGTGGCCATGGTCGAGACCCGGCGAGTCCTCAGGTGCTGTCATAGGGCTTGCACAGGCTCCGTCACCGTTATCCGGTCACGTTTTGCCACTTGCGCGCAGGCGTTTGGGTAAATCTTAGGCTTTTTCCATGCGGTTGCCGGGTTAGTTTAGCAACTAAGCGTTGAAACAAAAATACGATTGACTTATGCTGGTAGCAGGCCGAAAGCTGAACCCTGGACGCTCCGAAGCCGTCTAGCTTGATCTGGGGGGCGGGACTCTCCCCTGCCGGTGGATCGAATTGTCTGAAAGATGCTGTTTGACTTGGTTTTGGAGTCCAGGCTACAGCGATTCAAAACTTAATATTTCTGGAACTGTTTTTTAGGAACGCAATTATGGCAACTGCTGAAATGAAACGTGCAACTGAGGTGATGACCGGGGCAGATATCCTGGTGAAATCTTTAGTCGATCACGGAGTGGATGTAGTGTTTGCCTACCCAGGTGGCTGCAGCATGCCGATGCACCAGTCGTTGACTCGTTACGGTGACAGAATTCGTACAATTCTCCCGCGACACGAACAGGGGGGCGGTTTTGCAGCTCAGGGGATCGCTCGCAGCACCGGTAAGGTTGCGGTGGCTATGGCTACCAGCGGTCCAGGAGCCACCAATTTGGTTACCGCGATAGCCGATGCAAAACTGGATAGCATTCCGGTCGTTTTTATCACTGGCCAAGTTCCTACGGCGGTAATGGGCACGGATGCGTTTCAGGAAACGCCGATCGTTGAGGTATGTCGCAGCATCACCAAAGCTCACTATCTGGTCACGCGAGTCGAAGATGTCGCTCGAGTCATGAAAGAGGCGTTTCACATTGCGGCGACCGGACGACCTGGACCTGTCTTGGTCGACATGCCCAAGGATGTCCAGTTGGACTCTTGCGAAGTGGACTGGGATGTTCCCATGCAACTGCCTGGTTATCGTTTGGAGCAATCTGCTAAAGCGGCTCCTGAGCAGATTCGACAGATCGCAGCGGCCATCAAGCATTCAAAACGGCCTATCATTTACTGCGGTGGCGGGATCGTCTGTGCCGAAGCGTCCGAGGAGCTAAGGGAACTGGCCAAGAGAACCGGCATTCCGGTAACGATGACCGTCATGGGATTGGGAGTCTATCCGAACTCGGGACCTTTATCGCTGGACATGCTGGGAATGCATGGATCGGCTTATGCCAACTATGCAGTACGCGATTGTGATTTGCTAATTGCGTTGGGAGTGCGGTTTGACGATCGAGTTACTGGCAAGTTGGAAGCCTTTGCGAAGAACGCCAAGATCATTCACGTGGATGTTGATGCTTCTGAGCTGAACAAGAACAAGGTGGCTCACATTTCGGTATGCAGTGATGTCAAGCACGCACTTCAGCAGCTTAACAAGATTGTTGAAGCGCCAGAAATCGAAGATTGGGTTTCGCATTGCATGAAGCTCAAGGCACAATATCCGTTTCACTACGATGACAGCTTTGACGGGATATTGCAGCAGCACGCGATTCGTGAGTTGTCCGATTTGACTCAAGATCGTGAAACCTACATTTCAGTTGGCGTGGGCCAACACCAAATGTGGGCCGCCCAGTTTTATAAGTTCAATCGTCCTAGGCAGTGGGCCTGCTCGTCAGGTCTAGGCACCATGGGATTTGGCTTGCCAGCCGCCATGGGAATCCAAGCTGCGCATCCAGACGCTTTGGTCGTTGACATTGATGGTGATGGCAGCTTCCAAATGAACATTCAGGAATTGGCAACGTTGTTCTGCGAAAAATTGCCGGTGAAAGTCTTGCTGCTGAACAACCAACACCTGGGCATGGTCGTTCAGTGGGAAGATCGATTCATGAACAGCAATCGCGCTCATACCTACATGGGCCCAATTGACCACGAGGAAGCAAGTGGTCCTGGAGTGACCGATCCGCACGCTTATGTGAATGAACGGTATCCAAACTTTGTCGAGATCGGCAAAGGCTACGGCTGTGGTGCTGCCACGGGCAGCAAGAAATCGGATCAGCGTGGCGCTTTGCAGGAGATGATCAGCTAC
>DAIRSD010000394.1:0-4676 GCA_036804625.1 Aureliella sp.
GCCATTGTGGGTTGGGCTCTCGTCTTTTGTAGCGGTCGGCAGGCCTCCAAGTCGGCCTGGTCGGTTTTGACCGAAGGTGCGGCTGGCTATATTGCATCGGTGGCTTTAGGAGTGGTTGTGTTGGGTGCTGGTATCTGGTTGGTGGGCAGTCAAATGTTGACAGCCATCGTCGATCATCCTTTGGAAACCTTGCGCAGCCTGCCTGCAGTTTTTAGTTCGGGGCAACAGGCACCACTGATCGTTAAGCTTCCCGGTAAGCCGGTGGATGGCGAGGCGAATTGGATTCAACTGGAGATGCCGCGCGATATCAAATTGGTGAAAGATTTTA
This sequence comes from Aureliella sp., assembly GCA_036804625.1. GTDB lineage: Bacteria > Planctomycetota > Planctomycetia > Pirellulales > Pirellulaceae > Aureliella. The sequence goes on from DAIRSD010000394.1 coordinate 329, forward strand.
ATTTGACCAGCACAACGACCGTCGTACTGGGCGACGCTGCCGAGGTGTCCAAGTTTCAGCGGACTCCTTATCGTCTGGCAGCCAGTGAAGCCATTCAGTGGGCACAACCACAACCCTTGACCGATTTGCCAATTTCGCTGCAAGATGGAGCAGCAGTGTTTGCGCAAAACCAAGAAATTGAAGAGGCGACTGTCACTGTGCAGTATGCAACCAATGCGCCCGTTCCTCAAGCCGCATCGTTGTTGTCTATAGCTCTAGCTACTTGGCTAGTGGGGCTAGCAATTTTGCTGCAAAATGCGGTTGCTCCACGAGTTTCGGCGGTATCGTTGGCAACGATGAAGAACGAATTGGCTCAGCCGCTGTTCCTGGTTTTGATGGCCATCGGAACGGTGCTAGTTGTGATGTTTGAATTCTTGTCGTTTAATACTTTTGGAGAAGATATCAAATTGCTAAAGGACTGTGGCATCACGACGATCATGTTGTTGGCCGCGTTTCAAGGTGTTTGGTCGGCCAGCAGTTCGATCAGCGAAGAAATCGAAGGTCGTACTGCTCTGACCGTGTTGTGCAAGCCGATTCAACGTCGCAGTTTTGTCGTTGGCAAGTTCATGGGGCTGTTTTGGCTGTTAGCATTGATGTTTATCGTACTGGGCGTGATGCTGCTGGTTGCCGTCGCCTACAAGCCAATTTACGACGCACGCGAGGCATCGTTGGATATGCCAACCTGGCAAGCTTGTCACGCCGAAATGATGCACACGGTGCCTGGGCTGGCGATGGGATTCATGCAGGCGATCCTGTTGACAGCCGTCAGCGTTGCCCTGGCAACTCGATTGCCGCTGCTGGCCAATTTATCAGTCTGCTTTGCGATCTATGTGATCGGCAATCTAACGACTTCCATCGTCAGCAGCACTGTAGGCGCATTTCCTATCGTCGAATTCATTGCGCAACTGATCGCAACCGTATTTCCCATCTTGGAGCACTTTCAGTTGCAGACTGCCATCGATGCGGACCGCCCGATCACGATGTCGCTTCTGTCGGGCAATTTGATCTATTGCCTGTTGTACATTATGCTGGCCATGTTTTTGGCGCTGTTATTGTTTGAAGATCGCGACTTGGCTTAGAACTTTGGGCGTTCTTGCCGCAAGAATTCATTGACGGTCAGGATTTCCTCCGGCTCAGGTTCGGGAGAAAACCACCACCACCGGGAGGGCTGCGAGTTTGACTTGCTGCTGGGCTCAGGTTCTTCGTCGCCGCGAAAGAGTTCTTTCGTGTTACTCCACCATCGCTTGGTCGAGCGCCGAACTTGACTGGCCGATTGACTGGCCTGTTGCTTGATCGCGCCCAAGCGAGGCATATCGGGCCAGGCTATGCTAGGCCACTGAGGGAACTCAAAACGATCTCCAAGACGCGGGCCATTGAACATGCTGCTAGACTTGGTTGTTTCCGAAGACTGGTCTGCTTGCGATTTGACGTTCGACTGATGAGAAGCACTGGTAACTTGCGCACGAACTTCTGAGTTCAAGACGATCAAGGCTATCGACATCATGATGAATATAGCGGTCTTCATTTTGAGTCCCCTGCGAGCAAAAAGTTTGTGATCGTTTACGTCATACAAATTTGACCGAAAGAATGTCAAATTGAAACACAAAAGTCGAGGGCGTTTTGGGGATTTTTCCAGCATTCCAAAGTTCCACTCACTTGCTAAGTACTGTTGGCGAAAGTGTTTGTGATCATAGGATTGCGTTCTAGCCGGATGCGTTGGCTTGAGGTTCGAGGGCTTTTCAGGCGTATGACTGTGAGGCAAGCGTGGATTTGGTAAGCTGGGCTAAAAGTAATTCCGCTGAGCAATTTCAACCAAAATGGCCTGTCAGGGCTTTCGGCTGAGCGAACCGTTGGCCAAAATTTTGTGTAGTTGCTGGACTTGAGGCCTAGGGCAAGCGTAAGATGAGAACGGCCCCCAGCATGGTGTCGGCATGGGAGGGCTCGCAGAAGCCGAGCAGGAAGATGTGGGACATGCTGAATGGGTCGGCGGTACGAGCCGGCTTGGGAATTGGGCTGGTTATGGTCATAACGTATTTCGGGGTTAAGTTCACGCGCGGACTACGCCATTCGACCTGCAAAGACGACACGAGCCACACCGGGTTGGCGGCTGAGTTCGAAGAAATGCAGACCGAGGGTGACATCAGCCCTGAAGAACTCCGAAATATAAAGGCGGTGATGGAGAGAAATCGACGCCGGTCGTGATGCGCATAGACCTTATGGGGTTCTGTGAAACGGCCGGTGACGACGTGGATCATCAAATTTGGTGGTCGATGCCAGTCTGGGAGACTGGACTCTGAAATCGCCGGGATGACGATAATCTGGCAAAGTAGGTTGGGATTCTAAGACTGTGGCCTGACCAACTTGATCGGATGAAGTGATCGACTTTTTTGGCTCGAACCCGAGGACACGGATGCCCGGACCTTTACCAACCGTTGACTAGATGAACTGGCGGCGAGCGGTAAGGTGCCATCGAGCGACATAACGTGTTTTCGGTGGTCGCGGTGTTAACTGCGACCAAACAAGAATTTTCCTTATCACTGCGCAGTGTTAGACGATTGAGCCAGGCTCAGGGAGTCAACTTGACGCAGTGATTATTCGAGCAAAGGAGTCGTGTATGCCTTCAAGTAAGGATGTTGTTGCTGGTCGTGGTAGGTCTGGCGGAAATAAGAAGAATGCTTTCTGTTCTTTTTGTCGCATGAGCTATCGCGAGGTAGGACCGCTGGTCGAAGGGCCGGGTGATGTCTACATCTGCGGTGAATGTATCGAGCTGTGTCAGTCGATTCTGGACCAGGAAACCAAGCGCCGAGGTCCCAGTGACAAGCTGTTCAATGAAATTCCCTCGCCGCGTGAAATTGTTGAGCAGTTGGACCAGTACGTGATTGGACAGACTCTGGCCAAACGCGTCTTGGCGGTGGCCGTGCATAATCACTACAAGCGGCTTTCCAGCGGCTGGGGTGATAGCGGCGTCGAGATCGAAAAATCGAACATCCTTTTGGTAGGGCCTACTGGCAGCGGTAAGACGTTGCTGGCCAGGACTCTGGCCAAGATGTTGAACGTTCCTTTCGCTATCGGCGACGCAACGACGTTGACAGAAGCTGGCTATGTTGGCGAAGACGTCGAGAACCTGTTGCTGAAACTTCTGCATGCAGCGGATTTTGACGTCGAAGCAGCTCAGCGCGGTATTCTGTACATCGACGAAGTCGACAAGATCGGCAAGACCAGCAACAATGTCTCGATCACTCGTGACGTTTCTGGTGAAGGCGTTCAACAGTCGCTTCTGAAAATGCTGGAAGGCACCGTCGCCAACGTGCCGCCTCAAGGTGGCCGCAAACATCCCGAACAGCAGTATATTCAGATGGATACGTCCAACATACTGTTTATCTGTGGCGGTACGTTTGTAGGCGTTGACGAGATCGTTCGTAAGCGACTTGGCAAGAAGTCGCTTGGGTTCGGTGTGGGTGCTCAGAAGCATCGCGTCGATTTGACAGCTGCTGAATTGATGCCGCAAGTTACCTCCGATGATATTCTGGAATTCGGAATGATCCCAGAATTTGTGGGTCGCTTGCCAGTGGTCGCAGCCTTGTGTCCGCTGGATGAGGCAGCTTTGATGCAGGTGCTCAGGGAACCCAAGAACGCCCTGGTCAAGCAGTATCAGGCGCTATTCCAAATGGAGAATTGCGATCTGCAGTTCACCGAGCAGGCGCTACATGCCATCTCGCGGCAAGCCATGCAAAAGTCGGTAGGAGCGCGCGGGTTGAGGGGTATTGTAGAAAACATAATGCTAGACCTCATGTTCAGCTTGCCCGATCAGCCTAAGGGTACTCGATTCACCATCGACGTTGACCCAGCAGACGGTGCGGTAAAAGCCTTCACCGAGTTTCCATCTGAGAAGAAAAGCGCTTAGACGCTCCACTGAGGCAACCGCCAAATATCATGATCCCCTCTCGCTGGTTCATCCTAACGAGAGGGGTTTTTTTGTGGTTCTTACATCGTGCCGGGCTTTTGACATCGACGGTTGAAAAAATTGGTCCAATGCCTACATTGATCGTAAAGAAGTATCCATTCGAGGGATTCTTTTTTGGCAAGAAGATGAGTGGTAAAAGATTTTGCGAAGTTATAATATTGCGAGCAAACTGGCCGAACAGCCTCTGAGTTGCTGGCAGATTTCGCTGGGCATTTGCAGGATGAATTCATCCCGACTTAGTTGAAGTCCGATGCGCGAGTTAGCGGTGTATTTCTTCAGTAAGACGATTGATGCGACGTTGCAATGACTGCATCGTCAGCTTGTTTGCGAGCGTGGCAGATTGCT